>DASYUT010000178.1 GCA_036000965.1 Actinomycetes bacterium | reverse complement strand
GGGGGGGGTTTCTAGCTCCCCCCACATCGACAGAGGACCGCCGGGAGACAGCCTCCCGGCAACACCCACGAGAGACGGCTGAGAAGGAGGGATCGACGGTGGGACCGCTGAGCCTCGAGATCGTCGAGGGGCCGGACTCCGGACGCCGGGTCGGGCTGCCTGCGCCGCTTGAGATCGGGCGCGCCCGGGACGTGGGCCTCGCGCTGAACGACCGCCTGGTCTCGCGGCGCCATGCGCGGATCACGCCGTCGGGCTCGGCGGCGATCGTCGAGGATCTCGGCTCGAGGAACGGCACCTTCGTCAACGGCAACGAGGTGCAGGGTCTGGTGCGGGTCGGCCCGGGCGACCAGCTGGTCCTCGGGGTCACTCTGCTGGAGCTGCGGACCGCACGGCAGATCGCGGAGCGCCCATCGGCCGTGCACGCGGTCCCGCCCCCGCTGGCCGCGCCGGTCCGTCCCCCAGACTACGTGCCGGGGGAGCTTCTGGACGACCTCGGGAACCTCCTGGACGACCTCGGCCCGACCGTCGCCGAGCCGACCGCCAGCACCCTGGATCCGCTGCTCGACGCGCGGGCCAAGGGCAAGGCGAGGACGGCCCCGCTGGCCGTGTTCGTGCTCGTCGTGCTGGTGGTGCTGATCTACCTGGCGACGCGGTGACCGCCTTGCTCACCCGCCGGGGGTGGCGCCCGCCCCCGGCTGCTCCCCCACCCCGGGTCGCTCGCCCGCCCCGGGTCGCTCGCCCGCCCCCGGTCGCTGGTGTGCCCCGGACAGCGGCGGGCGCCGCTCCGCCGGGATCTGGTGCACCGCGGAGAACTCCCGCACCAGCCCGCCCTGGGCCGCGTCCGGGCTCACGGCCGCCACCACCGGCAGCGGCGTGGCCTCCGGGTTGACCGTCCAGCCGGTCGCCCGGAACTCGCCGCCGTCCTCCAGCCGGGACAGCGACAGGATCGGCAGGACCACGATCCGGGTGGTGACGGCGATGAGCCAGGCCACCCAGAACAGCAGGATCGGCTTCCAGTCGCCTCTCCCCAGGAGCGCGTCCGGGTCGCCGAAGCCGGGCTGCCCGGGCTTGAGCACCTTGAGGAGCACGAACAGCAGGACGAACTCGCCGACGCCGAGGACGAAGGTGAGCCACGGCGGCTGCCACTTGATGACCCTGGGGTAGAAGGTCGTGTCGAGCGCCACGCCGAGCAGCAGGTAGATCCCGATGGTGACGATCCAGCCCTCGTCGCGGGTGACCAGGGAGAGGATCGCGGCCAGGATGGCCGGGCCGACCAGGATGGCCACCCTGGTCTGGACCCGGCCGAGCACCGTGGGGCACATCAGGCCAGCTGCTCCTCGCGCCGGACGCGGCGGATGGCCCCGGCCGCCGACGAGGCCAGGGAGAGCTGCAGCCGCAGGCGGGCCGGGAAGGGCCGGTAGGCGAGCCGCTCGGCCCGGGCGCAGTCGGCCACGAAGCGGCGGGCGACGTACTTGAGCCCGGCGATCGTGTCACCGTTCGGGACGACCGGGTTAGCGTGGATCCCCATCATGCACAGGCGCGAATCGGGCCGGTCCAGGACGGGCACGCCGCAGTTGGCGCGCAGCAGCAGCCGGCCCTCCTGAACGGGCAGGTCGTAGTGCTGGATGAGGCGTCGGAGCAGCGGCAGCGCGAGGGCCGGCTTCTGGAACCCGGTCGCAGCGACCACGCCGGTGACGTCGAGCCAGCCCGGCCCTGCCCCGTCGCGGCTCGTCACGTGGATGCGGAGCCCGGCCGGGCCCGCCTCGACCCGGTCGATCTCGCCCATGAGCTGCTCGAAGCGGCCCTCCTCGCGTCCCTGGCGGACCTTCTGCTCCCAGCTCCGGCGCTTCGGCGAGGTGCCTTTCAGGATCTTGGCCAGGAACTCGAGCCGCTGGTCGAACGGGAGCCCCTGGTAGGCGTCGATGCCGAGCGCCTCGAAGAAGCAGCGGGGCGTGTTCAGGTCCTGCTCGTCCGGGACTGGGCTCCGCAGCAGCGAGACGACCTTGGCGCCGACGTCGAGCGCGTTGGCCCACTCGTTCACCGAGGCGATGCCGGCCCCGAGCACGACGTACCGGCCGCCGGCGGCGTAGGCCTTCGGTTCGTAGGCCTGCACGACCCGGTCCGCGAGAGCCGGGTCGTCCCTTGCCGCCGCGAGCGCGGGCGGGAACGACAGCGGGCCATGCCCGAGCGCGAGCATCACGTGCCTGGCGCGGCCGGCGTAGTTGGCGTCCTCGTCGTAGAGGACGAAGTGCGGCGGCGGCCCCTCCTCGCGCTGGAGCCAGCCGACCCGCCTCGGCAGCCGGCTGGCGTTCCAGCCGAGCCGGTGCTGCACGGCGGTCACCTCCGCGAGGATGTCGGGCACCCCCGGGTTGTACTTGCGCCGCACCGACCGCAGCAGCGGCGCGAGGCTCCGCCGCGACCAGGCGTCGAGCTGGGCGAAGGTGGGCCAGTCGGCAGGCAGGAAGTGGGACTCCGACTCCGACCGCAGCACGGTCTGGCCCAGGTTGAAGGCGAACTGCTGGTAGGTGGAGACGGGGTTGCCGTTGGTCCCGTAGACCGTGACCTGCTCGGGACGGAACCCGAGGTAGACGGCGGTCGTGTAGACGAGCGCGGAGCCGAAGCCGTCGCCGACCACCGCGATCGTCGTGTCACGAGGCTGTGCGAGCGTCATCTTGGCGGGAGCGTAGCATCCACGGTCCCGGGACCGGAACGGGCCGGGCCGGGCCGGGCCGGACGGGCGCCGGCCGGGCCGGATGGGCGCGCGTCAGGTCAGACGGGCGCGGGTCAGGCCGGGCGGGTGCGGGCCGCGGCGGACGGCGCGGGGCCGGGCCGGAGGGGCGCCGGCCCGGCCGGACGGGCGCGGGGTCGGGCCGGACGGGCGCGGGGTCGTGGCAGATGGGCGGAGGCGCGATCGGGGTGGGCCTGCTGGGGCGTTACCGGGGTGGTCGGAACTCGTCAGCCCGGGCGGCCCGGCCCCGCCTCCGACCAGGCGAACCGGGTGAGATCGGTGCGGGGGGCGAGCGCGCCCGGCCGCGCCCCGCGGCGGACGAAGAGCGTCGGCGCTGGCGCCGTCCTGGCGATCTCCGAGCGCACCGGCCCGAGCCCCTCGTCGCGCCACCGCTCGGACAGGCCGATGACGAGCAGCCCGGCGCCCTCGGCGGCGCGCACGACCCCTGCACGCCCGGGCTCGATGAGCAGCGGCTCGGCCGCGATCCCGGCGAGCTGCTGAAGCACGAGCGAGGCGTTGCCGAGCAGCCGGCTCGCGTCACGCCGCCCCTCGGCGAGGTCGCTCGCTGCCCCGAGCAGCCGGACCGGTGCGCCCCGGGCGCTGGCGATCCAGGCGCCCAGCTCGAGCGCTGCCCAGTCGTGCTCGGCGCCGCCGAACGGCACCAGCACGGCGTGCTCGGAGCCGATCTCGAACGCCCGGTGCTCGCGGTCCACCAGCACCGCGACGTCGCAGGGGGCGCGCAGGAGCACGGCGCCGACCGAGCCCCGGGGCACGCCCTCGCCGACCAGCGGGCGGCGGCCGTCGACGAGCAGCAGGTCGACGTCCTCCTGCGAGGTGAGACGCACGAGGTCCTCGCCCGGGTCGACCGAGGTGAAGGCGACCACGCGCGTGGCCAGGCCCGCGGCGACGAGCCCGGCGCGCCGCCGGTGGAGGTCGTCGACCGTCCGTGCCAGCTCGCGGTCCTCGGCCGCCACGCCGGTGGCGGCCCGTGACGGCACGAGCAGGCGGGCGAGGATCAGCTCCCGGGCCGGCCGGGAGCTGGCCAGCGGGGTCGCGAGGGCGAGCAGCCAGTCGACGTTCCGCTCGTCCTGGGGGGCCACGAGGATCGCGCGCGCGGGCGGTGGCTCGGTCTCGGGTTCCGCGGCCGCCCGCAGCTCGTCCTCGGGGCGGGCGCCGAGCTCCCCGCGCGGGTCGATCAGCCGCAGCGCCGGCCCGGTCATGAACGTGGTCACGAGCGCCATGATGACGAGCATCGTGAACAGCGCCGGCGACACCACGCCGAGCTCGAGCCCGATGTTGAGCACGATCAGCTCGGTGAGCCCGCGGGTGTTCATGAGCGCCCCGACCGCGGCCGACTCGCGGAGCGAGAAGCCGGTGAAGCGTGCTGCGCCCATGGCCCCGAGCCACTTGCCAGCGATGGCCACCAGCAGCAGGACCAGCGCAAGCAGCCACAGCTCGGGGCGGTCCAGCAGGCCCACCTGGACCCGGAGCCCGGTCACCACGAAGAACAGCGGCAGGAGCACGGTCACCACGAAGTCCTCGACCCGCCTGGTGACGTCGTGGGTGAGGTCTGCCCGCCGCGGCATGATGAGGCCCATCACGAAGGCGCCGAAGATGGCGGCGATGCCGATCCGCTGGGTCACGAACGACGACAGCAGCACGCCGACGAAGATGGCCGCGATCCATCCGGCGGGCACGCGCCCGGCCTCGTCGTAGGCGTCGGACACCCGCGCGAGCAGCGGCCGCCCGATGAGCACCATCGTCGCACAGAACACGGCCGCGAGCGCGACCACCCTGACCACGACGAGGCCCGAGCCGGTCCCGGCCACCGCGGTCGAGAGCGCGAGCAGCCCCCACGCGGTCACGTCGTCCACCGCCGCGGCGCCCATCGCGATCGCGCCGACCGGGCGCTTCAGCATGCGGCGCTCCAGGAGGATGCGGGCCAGCACGGGGAACGCGGTGATGGACATGGCGACGCCCATGAACAGCGCGAAGGGGACGAACGAGGTGTCCGGTCCGATCAGCTCGTACAGCGGCAGCGCCACCGCGATCCCGAGGCTCATCGGGATGGCGATGCTCGCGTGCGAGATCAGCGCCGCCTGCTCGACCCGGCCGCGCAGGATCCTCGGGTCGAGCTCCAGGCCGACCAGGAACATGTAGAAGGCGAGCCCGATGTTGGCGGCGGCCCGCAGCAGGGGGATCACGAAGTCGGGGAAGAGCAGGTTCGACAGGCCAGGGGCGACGGTGCGGACCAGCGTCGGGCCGAGCAGGATGCCGGCGAGCACCTCGCCCATCACGCTCGGCTGCCCGATCCGGCGCACCGCCGCCCCGACCAGGCGGGCGGCGAGGATCACGGCGGCGACGGCGAGCATGAGCTGGCCGAACGTCTCCTCCGCGGACGGCGGCCGCCCGCGCCCCGGCGGGGCCGGGCCGGCCTCCCCGCCCACGCGCGTCGCGGTGACCGCGGTCCCGGCGACCGAGCCACCGAGCGCGGCCGGGCCGGTTGCCCTGAGGGTGAGCCCGGTGCGCCGGCCGTCGCGGCAGGTGACCGCGCCCTCGACGCGGTCGCCCTCGACGCGGTCGCCCTCGACGCGGAGCTTGCCGGCGACCTGCCCCGGCCGCTTCCCCTGAGGCGCGCGAGGCCCGTCGAGGCTCACGAACTGTCCCGACTGCCGCAGCTCGAAATGCTGGCCGCGGTCGCCGAGGCAGGGCGAGGCGGCGTCCAGCCGGTAGTCGCCGGCAACGCGCCGCGCCGGGCGCTCATGCCGTCCGGCCTGGAAGACGACGACCGCCACGGCCGCGACGAGGGCAAGGAGCACGACGTAGGCGAGGGCGACCCTGCGGCGGCCGTGCCTGCGGGAGCCGTGCCTCCGGAGGCCGTGCCAGGGGGGGCCATGCTTGCGGCTGGCTTCCGCGCCGTTCAAGCGCTCCTGCATGGACGGTATGCTACGCACAAATGTGCCAAGCGAAGCAATACGGCGGCGACCCCGAGGCCGGTGACCGCCTCGGCCCGTACCGGCTCGACGCTCGGCTCGGCGAGGGCGCGATGGGCGTGGTCTTCCGTGGCGTCCACGAGCCCGATGGCGCGATCGTCGCGCTCAAGGTCCTGCGGCGCGAGCTGGCCGCCGACGACGTCTACCGGCGCCGGTTCGCGCACGAGGCGAGGGCCGCCGCCGAGGTCGCGCACCCGCACCTCGCCCGCGTGCTCGAGGCCGGCGAGGCTGAAGGGCTCCTCTACCTCGCGGTTGGCTACGTGGAGGGCTGGTCGCTGGCCGACCGGCTCGCAGCCGAGGGGCCGCTGCCGCTCCTCGACCTGCTCCGGCTCGCCGCCGAGGTAGGCGCGGCCCTGGACGTGCTGCACGCCCGGGGGCTCGTCCACCGCGACGTCAAGCCGTCGAACGTCCTGCTGGACCGGGCCGGGTCGGCCGTGCTCGGCGACCTTGGCCTGGCCAAGGGCCGGGCGTACACCGTTCTCACCCGGCCCGGCCAGGTGCTCGGCACGCTCGACTACCTCGCGCCCGAGCTGATCCGGGGGGTGCCGGCCGGGCCGCCGAGCGACATCTACGCACTCGGCTGCGTGGTGTTCGAGTGCATGGCCGGTGTCCCCCCGTTCGCGGGCAAGAGCGTCCTGGAGGTTGGGGTCGCCCACCTCCAGCAGGAGCCGCCCGACGCCGCGGCCGGCCGCGCCGACCTGTCGCCCATGCTGTCCTGGGCGGTCAGGCAGGCGCTGGCCAAGGACTCCAGCCGCCGCCCCACGACCGCCACCGCGTTCGCGCGCATGCTGCGCGTCGCCGCCGACCAGCCCTAGGAGCAGCTCAGAAGTCCTGTCCGCAACGCCACCCGACGACCTGGGCCGTTGTCCGTGATGACGGACAGAACCTCTGGTCACCCGGTTAGGAGCGCAGCCAGAGGAGCAGCGTCGATGCCAACGCTTGTGTTCAGGAACGGTCCGCTCGCCGGCCGCCGCGTCGAGGTCGGCTCCGAGCTGCTGCTCGGCCGCGAGCAGGCGCATCTCACCCTCGACGACCCCGAGGTGTCCCGGCGGCACGCCGTCGTCCGGCCAGTGGCCACCGGCCTGGAGGTGGCCGTAGGTCTGGAGATCGAAGACCTCGGCTCGCTCAACGGCACGCGGGTCAACGGCGACCGGATCCACGGCGCAGTCCGGCTGGTGCCGGGCGACCGGGTCGAGATCGGGGAGACGCTGTTCGAGGTGGAGCCGGAGGCGGCCGGGTCGCCGCCGACGGTCCTCTCGGCGCCTGCGCCAGCCACCGTGGCCGGGTCGGCGGCCCAGGCCCCGACCCTGCCGCCGTTCGGTGCGCTCGCCCCGCCGGTCTCCACCAGGCGCCGGGTGGCGTCCAGGCGCCTCACCCCCACGCTGCTCGCCTTCGGGACGGTGATCGCCACGGCCATCGCCCTCGTCGCCTACTTCGCCACCCGCTGAGGCGCCGCGGGAGCAGGTCCTGGCGGCGGGCCCCCGCCAACCGGGGCGGGCACGCGGGACGAGGCGTGCCGGATGGAGAGAACGTCCCGGGTGCCGGGTGGACGTCCGAGTAGAATTCCCGGTGGCTGCCGGCAGGACCTGCTCCCGCATGGATCCGCCCCGCATGGACAAGGAGACGATCGCATGCCTGGTCGCTTCGGCCGCGTGCTCACGGCCATGGCCACCCCGTTCACCGGCGACGGCGCGCTCGACCTCGACGGTGCCCAGCGCCTGGCCCGCCACCTGCTCGACAACGGCACGGACACGCTCGTGGTGGCTGGCACCACCGGGGAGTCGCCCACCCTCACCGCCGAGGAGAAGTCGCGGCTGTGGGCGGCGGTCGTCGAGGCGGCCGGGGACCCGGGCCGGGTCATGGCCGGGACCTCGACGTACTCGACCGCCGAGTCGATCGAGCTGACCCAGCTCGCCGAGAAGGCCGGGGCGGGCGCGCTCCTGCTCGTCAGCCCCTACTACAACAAGCCTCCCCAGGCCGGGCTGGTCGCCCACTTCACCGCGATCGCCCGGTCGACCGGTCTGCCCTGCATGCTCTACAACATCCCGTCCCGGACCGCGTGCCTGATCGAGGTGCCCACCCTGGTCCGCCTGGCCGAGCTCGACAACGTCGTCGCGGTCAAGGACGCGGTGGGGGACATGGCGGCGGCCAGCCGCCTGTACCGGGAGACCGGCGGCGCGATCGAGATGTACTCGGGCGACGACAAGAACCTCCTGCCCCTGCTCGCGGTCGGTGGTGTGGGCGTGGTCAGCGTGCTGTCGCACCTGGTCGGGCCGGCCATCCAGGAGCTGGTGGCCGCATTCGAGCGGGGCGACAACCGCACTGCGCTCGGCCTCCACCTGCGCCACCTGGCCCTGTTCGAGGGGGCGTTCGCCACCTCGAGCCCGATCCTGCTCAAGTCCGCCCTGAACCAGCTCGGCCTGCCGGCCGGTCCGCTGCGCTCCCCGCTGGTCGACGCAACGCCCGAGCAGGCCGAGTTCATGCGCGGCCTGCTGGCCGACCTCGGCCTCGAGCCCCAGGGAGGTGCCAGTGGCTGACCGGCCCGCCGGCACCGTGCCGGCCGGGCCCGGCCGGGCGACCGGGCCCGCAAGGGCGGCCGGGCCTGGCGGGGTGAGCATGCCTG
Source organism: Actinomycetes bacterium (assembly GCA_036000965.1). Lineage (NCBI taxonomy): Bacteria > Bacillati > Actinomycetota > Actinomycetes > Actinomycetes bacterium. Next base: position 31,187 of record DASYUT010000178.1, on the reverse strand, counting down.
GCGGGGCGGCCGGGCCTGGCGGGGCGGGCAGGCCCGGGCCGACGCGCGTCGCCTTCCTCGGCGGCGTCGGCGAGATCGGCCGCAACTGCACGGTGGTCGAGCATGCCGGGGCGCGGCTGCTGATCGACTGCGGCCTGGCGTTCCCCGACGCCGACCAGCCCGGCGTCGACATCATCCTGCCCGACTTCTCGTGGCTGGCCGACGAGCCGGAGCGGGTCGCCGGGGTGGTCCTCACCCACGCGCACGAGGACCACATGGGCGCCCTGCCGTACTTCCTGCGCGACTACGACGTGCCCGTGTACGGCACGCGGCTGTCGCTCGGGATGCTCGCGGCCAAGCTCGAGGAGCACGAGCTGGCCCCGTCCCTGGTCGAGGTCGCCGCCGGCGACCGCACCAGCCTGGGCCCGTTCGACCTCGAGTTCTTCGCCGTGTCCCACTCGATCCCCGACGGCGTCGCGGTGGCGGTCCGCACCGCCGACGGCGTGATCGTGCACACCGGCGACTTCAAGATGGACCTCACCCCGATCGACGGGCGCCCCACCGACCTGGGCGGGCTCGCCCGGCTGGCCGCCGAGGGCATCGACCTGCTCCTGGCCGACTCGACCAATGCCGACACGCCCGGGTTCATCCCCTCCGAGGTCGAGGTCGGCCGGGTCCTCACCGACATCTTCGAGACGGCCGAGCGGCGCATCGTGGTCGCCTGCTTCGCCAGCCACGTGCACCGCATGCAGCAGATCCTCGACGCCGCGGCGGGCCTGGGCCGCAAGGTGGCCCTGGTCGGACGCAGCATGCTCCGCAACGTGCGCGTGGCCAGCGAGCTCGGCTACCTGCGGCTCCCGCACGGGCTGCTGATCCCGGTCGAGGAGCTGACCTCGAGGCACCCGGCCGAGACGGTGGTGCTGTGCACCGGCTCCCAGGGCGAGCCGTTCTCCGCCCTCACCCTCATGGCGGGCCGGGACCACAAGTGGGTGCGGATCGAGCCGGGCGACACCGTGGTGCTGTCGTCGTCGCTGATCCCCGGCAACGAGGCGGCCGTCTACCGGACCGTGAACGACCTCTCCCGGCAGGGCGCCGTCGTCTACCACCGGGGCAACGCCAAGGTCCACGTGTCCGGGCACGCCGCCCAGGGCGAGCTGACGCTGCTGCTGTCCACCCTGCGCCCGCGGCACTTCGTGCCCGTCCACGGCGAGTACCGCCACCTGGCCCAGCACGCCAAGCTCGCCGAGTCGACCGGCGTGCCCCGCGACCACGTCTTCATCTGCGAGGACGGCGACGTGGTGGAGCTCGACGCAGGCCGGGTCCGGCGCGGCCACCAGGTCCCCGCCGGCGTGGTGTTCGTCGACGGGCTCGGCGTCGGCGACGTGGGCGACGCCGTCCTGCGCGACCGGCGCAAGCTCGGCGGCGAGGGCTTCGTCCACATCGTGGCCACGATCGAGGTCCAGACCGGCAAGGTGCTGGCGGGCCCGGACATCGTCACCCGCGGGTTCGTCTACGAGCCGGAGTCGGGCGACCTGATCGAGGAGGCCCGCACCCGCGTCCTCGAGGTGCTCGACAAGGCGGCCGCCGAGGGCGTGGGGGACCCCAACATCCTCAAGCAGTACATGCGCCAGACCGCCGCCGCCCTGTTCAAGGAGCGCACCCAGCGCCGGCCGGTCATCATCCCTACGGTGATGGAGGTCTAGCAGAGCATGGCCAAGGCCCGCACCCGCCCCCCGGCCAAGCGCCGGCCGCCGGCCAAGCGCCGAACGGCCACGCCCTCGCGGACCCAGAAGATCAGCCAGGGGTCGCGGCAGGCCCTCTCGCCCCACAAGGGCGACATCCAGGGGGTCGTGCTGATCCTGGTGGCCGCCATGTTCGCCCTGGGGGTGTGGTTCCACGACGGCGGCCGCGCCGGCCGCTTCTTCGAGCTGCTGCTGCGCGGGGTGTTCGGCTGGGGCGCCTACGCCGTGCCGCTGCTGGTCGCCCTGGTCGCGGTCGCCCTGTTCCGCCGGTCCGCGGCCAGGCCCGACGAGGCGGTCGGGGCCAGGGTCGCCATCGGGCTGTTCGCGTTCCTGCTGGGCGGCCTCGGCCTGCTCCACCTGGCCGAGGGCGCCCCTCCGGCCTCAGCCCCCCCCGACGTGCTGCAGACCTCGGGCGGCCTGGCCGGGGCGGTCACCGCGGCGCCCCTGGCCGGCCTGCTCTCGGTCTGGGGCGCCCGGGCGGTCTTCGTCTGCCTGCTGTTCCTCGGCGCGCTCATCGCCACCAGGACCTCGGTGGCGTCGGTGGGGCGGGGCATCGCGCACGCCGGCCGAGTCCTCAGGTCGTGGGCGACCCCGCCCTCGCTCCCGGCCCCGGCGGTCCCGGACGAGCCGGCGAGTGGGCCGGTCAAGCCGGTCACGCTCGACGACCTGCCCGGCGAGCCGGACCAGGTCGTCACCCGCGAGCGCCGCCGGGGCCGCCGGCCGGCCTCGGTGGCCGGCGGCGCAGGCGCGACCGAGCCGCCCGGGGGCGCAGGCGCGACCGAGCCGCCCGGGGGCGCCGGCGCGACCGAGCCGGCCGGGGGCGCCGACGAGCCGCCTGCCGGGGCGGCCAGGACACCCCCGCCACCCATGCCCGTGCCCGCCGAGCTGCCCGAGGCCGGCGAGGCGACCCAGCTCGCCATGAGCCTGCAGGCCCAAGCCGGCGGCGCCTACACCGTCCCGCCCTCCAAGCTGCTCCGCAAGGGCAGGCACCGTCCGGTCGACGACCGCCGGCTCGACGAGACCGCGCAGGTCCTCGAGCGCACCCTGGACCAGTTCGAGGTCGACGCGCAGGTCGCCCGCTACACCAGGGGCCCGACCGTGACCCGCTACGAGGTCGAGCTGGGGCCGGCCGTCAAGGTCGCCCGGGTCGTCGGGCTCTCCCACGACATCGCCTACGCGCTCGCCTCGCCCGACGTGCGCATCATCGCCCCCATCCCCGGCAAGTCGGCGATCGGCATCGAGGTGCCCAACCGCGACCGCGAGCTGGTCACCCTGGGTGACATCCTCGACGTGCCCAGCCTCAAGGAGAGCCACCCGCTGCTGGTGGCGCTGGGCAAGGACATCGGTGGGGACCCCGTCCTGGCCAACCTGGCCGAGATGCCGCACGTGCTGATCGCCGGGTCCACCGGGTCGGGCAAGTCGGTCTGCCTCAACGTGCTCGTCACCAGCCTGCTCATGCGCAACCCGCCCGACCAGGTCCGCCTCATCCTGATCGACCCCAAGCGGGTCGAGATGACCAACTACGAGGGCGCACCCCACCTGGTCACACCGGTGGTGACCCACCCCAAACGGGCCAGCGAGGCGCTCAACTGGGCGGTGCGCGAGATGGAGATGCGCCTCGAGACGCTGGCGCTCGCCGGGGTCCGCAACGTCGCCGCCTACAACAAGGCGGCCGTGGAGGGCACCCTGCCCAGCCTGCCGTCGGTCACCCTCGACGACGACGGCCGCCCCGACGGCGACACGGCCCGCCCTACCCTGCCCTACATCGTGGTCGTGATCGACGAGCTGTCCGACCTGATGATGGTCGCCCCCCGCGACGTCGAGGACGCCATCTGCCGCATCGCGCAGATGGCGCGGGCCGTCGGGATCCACCTGGTCGTGGCCACCCAGCGCCCGTCGGTGGACGTGGTCACCGGGCTCATCAAGGCCAACATCCCCAGCCGGATCGCGTTCATGGTCGCCAGCGGCCAGGACTCCCGGGTCATCCTGGACGCCGGCGGCGCCGACAAGCTGGTCGGCCACGGCGACATGCTCTACCTGCCCGGCGGAACCTCCAAGCCGCGCCGCATCCAGGGCGCCTTCATCACCGAGAAGGAGGTGGAGGCGGTGGTGGCCTACTGCAAGGCCCAGCGGCAGGCCGCCTACCAGTCCGGGGTGGTGGCCGAGGGCCGGGCGACCAGCGACGACGACGGCGACGAGGACCCGCTGCTCACCCAGGCGATGGAGATCATCGTGCGCTCCGGGCTCGGGTCGACCTCGATGCTGCAGTCGAAGATGAAGGTCGGCTTCTCGCGCGCCCGCCGCATCATGGACCAGCTCGAGGAGCGCGGGGTCGTGGGGCCGTCGGAGGGCTCCAAGCCCAGGGACGTGCTCATGACCGTCGAGCAGCTCGAGCAGCTCAGGAGCCGTGAGGAAGGCTACGGCGAGATCGTCGGCGAGGAGGCCTGACGCCGTTGCCGGTGGGATGGGGCTTCCATACAATCGCTGCCTGCTCGACGCAATCGCTGCCTGCTCCACCGCTTCCCGGCTTTCCCCGATCCTGTCGACCGGGGTGGCAACTCCGAGTTCGCAGAGGGGGTCTCCGCTGGGCACCATCGGCGACACGCTGCGCTCGGCCCGGGAGGCGCGGGGGGTGTCCTTCCAGGACGCCTCGGCCGCCACCCACATCCGCTCCGGCTACCTGGAGGCGCTCGAGGAGGAGCGGTTCTCCGCCCTCGGCGGCGACGTCTACGCCAAGGGGTTCCTGCGCTCCTACGCCGGGTTCCTGGGCCTCGACCCGGCGCCGCTGGTCGAGGCCTACCGTGCCCAGGAGCGCGACGACGCCCTGGTCATCGAGCGCGTCCCGGCCCCGATCGGGCAGCTGGAGGGGCGGCGGCGGGCTCCCAACTGGGTGACCGTCGGCATCGTGGCCGCCTCGATCTTCCTGGCCGCCTCCCTCTACCAGCTCTTCAAGCCGACCGGCCCGGCCACCGGAACCGCCCCTGGGTTCCTGGCCAGGAACCCGCCGGCAACGGCCGCGCCGGCGCCCGCCGGCCCCAGGGCCACCACGACGACGGTGCCCGCCACCAGGGGCGTCAGCGTCCTGCTGCACTACACCGCGCCCTCCTGGACCCTGGTGAAGGTCGACGGCAGGGTCGCCTTCCAGGGCACGCCGGCCGCGTCGGAGCAGCGCCCGTTCAGCGCCGACCGGACGGTCGACGTGATCCTCGGCAACGCCGGCGGGGTCGAGCTCACCGTCAACGGCAAGCGGCTGGGCGCCGCGGGCCCGCCGGGTGCGGTCTGGCGGGGCAGCTTCAAGCCCGGCGACCCGGGCACCAGAGGCTGAGCGCGCCCTAGCCCGTCAGGCACTCGTGCACCCGGTCGCGCAGCGCGTTGGCATCGGCCGCGGTGAGCGTCCGCTCGAGGTCGCAGACGACCATCCGGATACCGGTGCCCTCGCCGGCCTGACGTCAGCCAGGGCGGCGGGAGCCTCAGGAGCCGCGCCAGCCGTAGCGCCGCTCGGGTCGGCCCGTGGCCCCGTACCGCAGCCGCACCTTCACCGTGCCGGTCTCGGCGAAGTACTCGAGGTAGCGCCGGGCGCTGATGCGCGACAGGCCGGCGAGGGCGGCGCACTCGGACGCGGAGAGGTCGGTCAAGGCCTCGCGGAGCACGCCCTTGACGAGCTCGGCGGTTTCCGCACTGAGCCCTTTTGGCGGGGGCTTGGACAACGTCCTGGTGCCGAAGACCCGGTCCACGTCCGACTGGGCGGCGGTGGAGACGTCGGCGAGATGGTGGTGGGCGGCTGCGTAGTGCTCGAGACGCTCGCGTAGTGCGTCGTACTCGAACGGTTTGATGAGGTAGTTGACGACGCCGCCGCGGAGCGTCCGGCGGACGGTGTCGACCTCGCGGGCCGCGGTGACGACCAGCACGTCGACGTCGGGCACCTCGGCACGCAGCGTCTCCAGTACCCTGACGCCGCTCATGTCGGGCAGGTAGATGTCGAGCAGCACCAGGCCGGGATGCAGCTCGTGGACGGCGCGCAGCGCGTCGACGCCCTTGTGGGCCACGCCGGCGACCGTGAACCCGGGCGTGCGTTCGACGAACGCGGCGTGGATCTTGGCCACCATGAAGTCGTCGTCGACGACCAGCACGCCGATCACGAGGCCACCCTGCCCGAGGCGGGAAGCTCGGCGGTGAAGACCGCGCCGTCGTCGTTGCGCACGCTCACCTGGCCGCCGCGCCGCGTGCAGACCAACTGGGTCAGCGCGAGCCCGATGCCGCGCTGGCCTGGGGCTCCGGCAGCCTTGGTGGTGAAGCCGTGCCTGAAGACCTCCTCGGCCAGCTCCGGGGTGACGCCGGGTCCCGAGTCGCGCACCACGACGCACACGCTGCCGTCCCCCTCGACGATCTCGACCGCCACCCAGCCGTCAGGCGCGTAGCCGATGGCGTCCAGGGCGTTGTCGACGAGGTTGCCGACGACCGTGGTCAGATCGGCGGACAGGAGGTCGTCGACACGGCCGAGGCGGGTGCATTCGGAGATCCGTAGCTGGGCTCCCTGCTCGGCCGCCTGGCTGGCCTTGGCGATGAGCAGGGCGGCCAGGGAGGGGTCGTCGACGCGGGAGGTCACCTTGTCGTTGAGTCGCGCCTGGGAGCGGCTCAGCCGGGTCACGTAGCGCACGACCTCCGGGTACTCCTCCAGCTGGATGAGCCCGGAGATGGTGTGCAGCTGGTTGCTGAACTCGTGCGCCTGGGCGCGCAGCGTGTCAGTGGTGGTACGGGTCACGTCGAGCTCGCGCTGCAGGGAGACCAGCTCGGTGCGGTCCCGCAGGGTCGTCACCGAGCCGATCGGCCTGCCCCGGGATGAGATCGGCATGCGGTTGAGGATCAGGACACGCTCGCCCAGCAGCACGATCTGGTCCTGGCCCTGGGTTCGTCCAGTGAGGACGTCGTACAGCCGCCGGTCGACGCCGAGCTCGCCGAGCGTCCTGCCGACGCTGTCCACCGGCAGGTCGAGCAGGTGCATGGCCTCGTCGTTGACGAGCGTGACGCGGTGCCGGGGATCCAGACCGACGACTCCTTCCTTGATCCCGTGCAGCATCGCGTCCCGATGCTCGACCAGGCCGGTGATCGCCCTGGGCTCGAGCCCGAGCGTCTGCCGCTTCACCCGCCGGGCCAGCAGGAGCGAGCCGGCCACACCCAGGGCACTGGCAATCCCCAGATAGGCGAGCAGGTTGGGCGTGGCGCTCCCCAGGCTGTCCCACAGGCTGGGCAGGTTGGCCCCGACGGCGACGAGGCCAACGGTCCTGCCGAGGGTCCTGCGCTCGTGGCTGATGACAGGCACGTGCGCGACGACCGCGGTGACGCCGTGGTCCGTGACGACCCCCTCCCAGGCGCGACCCTGGAGGACGTCACTGCCGTGCAGGCGCAGGGCACGACCGACCTGGCCCGGGTCGGTCGAGGACACGATCCTCCCGTCGTTGCCGGCGATGACGACGTACGAGGCTTCGGACAGGTCGCGGAAGCCTTCGACGACGGTCGCCAGCGGCCCGCGCCGGACTGGATCGGTCAGCCCGTCCCGGACGAGGTTGGTGGCCGCCGCCGTCTCGGCGACCGACAGGACCCGCCGCCCCTCCACCCGGCGGAAGCTGGCCTGCGCCTGGGCGAGGGAGACGGCGGCGACCACGACCAGGACGACGAGCACGATGATCAGCTGCAGCGCGAGAAGCTGGCCGGCGAGGGAGACCCTCCTGTGCATCTACGCACACCGCCTACTGGCCGTTGCGCCCGTGTCGCGGGCTGCGGTAGCCGCAGTCTATCTCTACAGTTACCTGGAGTCGCTGGGGCCGGTTGTGTCGCTGGGGCCGGTTGTGTCGCTGGGGCCAGTTGTTGCTGGGGCCAGTTGTCGCTGGGCCGTTGTCGCTGGGGCCAGTTTGTCTGGACTCGCTGCGGCGCGATCCCCAGTCGCCAGGGGGAACACAACGACCAAAATCTACCTTGTGGCCAAAACGGTGACAGGCGGTGCGGTCTCTTTCAGCATTCGGCAAATGGTGCCGACGACTGAAGGGACCGCAATCGTGTACCAGCGCACCTGGGCGCGCGTGCTGACCGTCGTGGCGGCGGTTGCGCTCGCAGCGACGGCTTGCAGCAGCTCCGACACCGGCGGCGGAGGCGGTGGCGCGGACCGTCCGGTCGGCAGGCTGCGGATCCTGGTGGGGACCGCGCCCGGTGGCGGGTTCGACCTGACCGCGCGGACCGCGGCCAAGGCCATGGAGGAGGCCAAGCTCGCCCGCAACGTGGAGGTACAGAACCTGCCGGGCGCGGGCGGCACGGTGGCCCTGCAGCGGCTGGTCAACGAGAAGGGCAACGGCGAGCTCATCCAGCAGATGGGCCTGGGCGTGGTGGGCAGCGTGCACACCAACAAGTCCAAGGCCACGCTGGCCGACACCACCCCGCTGGCCCGGCTCACCCAGGAGCCGGAGATCGTGGTGGTCGGCAAGGACTCGCGCTACAAGACGTTGGACCAGCTCGTGCAGGCCTGGAAGGCCGACCCCGGCAAGGTCTCGGTGGGCGGTGGGTCCTCGCCCGGCGGGCCGGACCACCTGGCGCCCATGCTGATGGCCCAGGCCGTCGGGATCGAACCGAAGAAGGTCACCTACGTGCCGTTCGACGGTGGCGGGGAGCTGCTCGCGTCGGTCCTGGGCAACAAGGTCGGCTTCGGCGTCACCGGTGTCGGCGAGACCGTCGACCAGATCGAGTCCGGGCAGGTGCGGGCGCTGGCGGTCACCAGCGCCGAGCGCGTCCAGGGGCTGGACACGCCGACCCTGAAGGAGTCCAACGTCGACCTGGAGTTCACCAACTGGCGTGGCTGGGTGGCCCCTCCCGAGCTGCAGGGCGGCGACAAGGAGGCGCTGCTCGGCCTGGTCGACAAGCTGCACGCGTCGCAGCAGTGGAAGGACGCGCTGGCCAAGAACAAGTGGACCGACGCGTACCTGGCCGGCGACGAGTTCGGCACCTTCGTCAAGGCCGAGGACCAGCGCGTCGGCGAGGTGCTGGCCAAGCTGGGACTGTGACGTGAACACCCTGGCCCAGCGGTTGCAGGGCCGTTCCGAGCTCGGGGTCTCCGCGCTGCTGCTCGTGCTGGGCGTCGTGGTGCTGGTCGATGCGGCGCGGATCCCGACCGACTTCACCCAGCGCGGCCCGGTGGGTCCGGCAGCGGTGCCGGTGGTGATCGGGGTGGCGCTGCTGGTGCTCGCGGTGCTGCTCGCGCTCGATGTGCTGCGGGGTGGTCACGGGGAGTCGGAGACCGGTGAGGACGTCGACCTCAGCCATGGCAGCGACTGGCGCACCGTGCTGCTGCTGATCGGTGCCTTTCTGGCCAACGCGGTGCTGATCGAACGGGTGGGCTGGCCGATCTCGGGAGCGGTGCTGTTCTGGGGAGCGGCGTACGCCCTGGGCAGCCGCCATCTGGTACGTGACCCGCTGATCGCGGTCGTCGTGTCGGTGGTGACCTACCTGGTGTTCGCCCGAGGGCTGGGCATCGGCCTGCCGGCCGGGGTGCTGGAGGGGATCCTGTAGATGGACGCGCTGTCCGAGCTGGCGAACGGCTTCGCCACCGCGCTCACCCCCACCAACCTGGCCTACGCGTTCATCGGCGTGCTGCTCGGCACCGCGGTCGGGGTGCTGCCCGGGATCGGGCCGGCCATGACCGTGGCGCTGCTGCTGCCGCTGACCTACGGGCTGGACCCGACCGCCGCGTTCATCATGTTCGCCGGCATCTTCTACGGCGGCATGTACGGCGGCTCGACCACGTCGATCCTGCTCAACACGCCGGGTGAGAGCTCGTCGGTGATCACCGCGATCGAGGGGAACCTCATGGCGCGGCGGGGCCGGGCCGCCCAGGCCCTGGCCACCGCCGCGATCGGGTCCTTCGTGGCCGGCCTGATCGGCACGGTGCTGCTGGTGCTGCTGGCCCCCACGATCGTGGACTTCGCCGTGCGGATCGGCGCGGCGGACTACTTCGCGATCATGGTGCTGGCGTTCGTGGCGGTCACGGCCGTGCTGGGGGCCTCGCGGATCCGCGGGTTCGCGTCGCTCGCCATCGGGCTGATGATCGGGCTGGTCGGTCTGGACCCCCAGACCGGCCAGCAGCGGCTCACCTTCGGGATCCCGCAGCTCGCCGACGGGATCGACGTCGTCGTCGTGGCGGTCGCCATCTTCGCGGTCGGTGAGGCGCTGTGGGTCGCCGCGCACCTGCGGCACCGGCCGGCCGAGGTGATCCCGGTGGGGCGGCCGTGGATGAGCCGCCAGGACTGGGGGCGCTCCTGGAAGCCGTGGCTGCGCGGCACCGCGCTGGGGTTCCCGTTCGGGGCGCTGCCCGCCGGTGGCGCCGAGATCCCCACCTTCCTGTCCTACGTGACCGAGAAGCGGCTGTCCAAGCACCCCGAGGAGTTCGGCAAGGGCGCGATCGAGGGCGTCGCCGGCCCGGAGGCGAGCAACAACGCGTCGGCGGCCGGGACCCTGGTGCCGATGCTCACCCTCGGGCTGCCCACCAACGCGACCGCCGCGGTGATGCTGGCCGCGTTCCAGCAGTACGGCATCCAGCCCGGGCCGCTGCTGTTCGAGCGGGAGTCGGCGCTGGTCTGGGGCCTGATCGCCAGCCTGTTCATCGGCAACGCGCTGCTGCTGGTGCTCAACCTCCCGCTCGCCCCGGCCTGGGCCAAGCTGCTGCAGATCCCCCGCCCATACCTGTACGCCGGGATCTTGTTCTTCGCCGCCGTGGGCGCCTACGCGGTCAACGCCAACCCCTTCGACCTGTTCGTGCTCCTCGTCATCGGCCTGCTCGGGTTCGCGATGCGCCGCTACGGGCTACCCGTTGTGCCCGCGATCATCGGGGTCATCCTCGGCCCCCGAGCCGAGCAGCAGATGCGCCGGGCCTTCCAGCTCAGCAACGGCGAGATCAGCGGGCTGTTCAACAGCCCCCTGGCCATCACGATCTACGTCGTCATCGCGGTCGTCCTGCTGTGGCCCCTGGTGGCCCGGCTGGTGCTCCGGGGCCGGCGCCCGCCGGCGCCGGTGCCCGCGGCGGTCGGCGCCCCGCCCGGGGAGGGTCCCACGCCGGCCGCCCACGCCACCGAGCCGGAGCCGGCGGGCGCACGGGTTCCGGAGCGACCCGGTGGGCCGGTGCCGGAGCAGCCCGCCGAGGGGGTGCCGGAGCGTCCGGGAACGGACCGGGCCCAGGCACGCCCACCCGGAGCGTCAGAGGAGCACGGCGACTGATGGGCGAGCAGACGACCAGCCCGCCACCGATGGTGAGTGAGGGAGACGTCATGACCGCACCGATCGTCGCCGGGGCCGACGGGACCGACGCCGGCCTGGACGCGGTGGCGCTGGCCGCCAGCCTGGCCCGCGCCACCGGCGACCCGCTGCTGGTCGCCTGCATCTACCCGGACGGGACGCAGCCAGGGGCCGACGCCGACGTCCGGCGGCACGCCTCCGAGGTGCTGGAGGTGGCCCGGTTGGCGGCCGGCGGCGCCGGCGTGGAGCTGCGGGCCGCGCCGTCCACGTCGTCGGCTCGGGGGCTGGCCGAGCTCGCCGAGCAGGAGCGCGCCCGCATGCTGGTGGTCGGGTCCAGCAACCGCGGCGCTATCGGCCGCGTGGTGTCGGGGAGCACGGCCGAACGGCTGCTGCACGGGACGGGGTGCCCGGTCGCCGTGGCGCCGCGCGGGTACCGGCGCCCCCGGGCGGGTCTGCTGCGGGCGCTCGGCGTGGCCTTCGTGGACACGGCCGAAGGCCACGAGGCCGTCCGCGTCGCCGCCGACCTGGCGGCGCGCTCCGGCCTGCCCCTCACGCTGTACTCGGTTGTCGCGGTGACCACCAACTGGTTCACGCCGCCGGTGGTCCGCCCCGAGGAGGACGTGGTGCCCGAGGAGGTGCGCAAGGGCTACCGGGACGCGCTGGACCGCGCCCTGGCCGAGCTGCCCGACGGTGTGCAGGCCAGCGGCGTCCTGCTCTACGGCGACGTGGTCGACGAGCTGTCGATGGTCGGCGAGCACGGGACCGACCTGCTCGTCTGCGGTTCCCGAGGCTACGGGCCGGTGCGGCGGGTCCTGCTGGGCTCTGTGTCCGCGGCGCTGGTCCGGCAGGCGTCGGTGCCGGTGCTCGTCGTGCCCCGCAGCGGCGACACCTAGGCTCTTCGGCCCGGACGCGTCGCCTTCGAGCTGGCCAGCCGCCGTCGCAAGCACGTGACCGTCTTCCACAAGGCCAACGTGCTGAAGATGACGACCGGTCTGTTCCGCCGCGCCACGGGTGAGACCTTCGACCACCTGTCCCAGGAAGACCGGAGAGCGACCAGGACCTGATGCGGGCTACCCGGGCGCCAGGCCACCCAGCCGCTGCCTGGGCACCCGGGCGGCCGCCGGGGCCAAGACCTCGCCCGCTGCCAGCCGCCCCTCCAGGTAGGCCGCGAGCTGGTCCGCGGCGATCACCGCCCACTCGTGGAAGACCTCGTCGACCTTCCAGCCGATGTGGGGTGTGAGCACGACGTTCGGGAGCGCCCGAAGTGGGCTCACGGCCGGGAGCGGCTCGGTGGCGAACACGTCCAGGCCGGCACCGGCAAGCCGGCCGGCCCGCAACGCCTCCACGAGCGCGCCCTCGTCCACGATGGCGCCGCGGGCGGTGTTGACCAGCACCGCCCCCGGCCGCATCCGGGCCAGGCGCTCCCGGCCGAGCAGCCCGCGCGACTCCGGGGAGAGCCGCAGGTGGACCGAGACCACATCGGACCGGGCCAGCAGCTCGTCGAGCGGCAGCCGCTCCACCTCTGGGTCGCCCGCCTTGGGCCCGTGCCCCCGGTCCCAGGCGACCACCCGCATCCCAAAGGCGGCGCCGATCCGTGCGACCGGCCGGCCGTGCCTGCCGAGCCCAAGGATGCCCAGCGTGCGACCGGCCAGCGTCCCGCCCATCGCCTCCGGCCACGCCCCGGCCGACAGCTCGGAGGCGAGCGGGTGGATCCGGCGCAGCACGGCGATCATCAGCCCGAAGGTGAGCTCGGGCACCGCGGCCGTCGGCATCCGGGCCCGGCGGCCGAGGGCGACGACGATCCCGCGCCCGGTGACCGCCGGCTCGTCGACGTGGTAGGCATGGCCCCCGGTCTGCAGCACCAGCTCCACCCTGGGGAGCCGGTCGAACAGGTCGGCGTCCAGCCGCGTCCGCTCCCGGACCGCCATGAGCACCTCCACGTCGGCCAGCTCCGCGAGATCGGCCTCGGTGAGCGGCCGGTTCAGCACGGTCACCTCGGCCAGCTGCCGCAACCGGCCCATGGCGGGGGACCCGGCGATGCGTCCCTCGTAGTCGTCGAGCACCAGCAGCCGGGCACGTCCGGTCACCGGTTCGACCTCGTCGGCGTCCGCGATCCTTCCGTGCTCACCCGATCCTTCCGTGCTCAGCCTCCGTGTCGGCCCGGGGGGGTTCCCGCCGGGGGCGGAGTCTACGGGCCGGGTCCCGGTCCGTACAGCCGCCCCGGCGGCGAGGGTCGGCGCCAGGGTCGGCGCTGGAGCTCTCGCGGAACAGGGAGCCCATGGGCCGCGTCTCGGCCCGGGAGGCGACCCGCCAGCCAGGTTCTACCGGGGGCATCCCGCGGAATAGCCGTGGAGCCGCGGTCGCTCAGCCCTTCCCCCACTCCTCGGGTGGCACGGTTGGCGTTGCCCCTTTGCGTTCGATCTTCCAGAATTCGCCGACTTTCACTGACTTGGCCCATATTGGGCAATCTCGACCCCCGCGAAATCCGTTCGCGATCCGCCGGCCCGGGCCACTATGGTGGGGCATCATGCTGATCAGGGACGCGACCCCCGACGACTGGCCCGCGATCTGGCCCTTCCTGCGCCGCATCGTCGCCGCTGGCGAGACCTTCTCCTGGGACCGCGACGTCGTCGAGGAGCAGGCCCGTGCGATGTGGTTCCCCGAGCCCCCGGGCCGCACGGTCGTGGCCGTCGACCCCGACGGGACCGTCCTCGGCACCGCCGAGACCCACCCCAACCACGGCGGGCCCGCCGCGCACATCGCCAACGCCGGCTTCATGGTCGATCCCGACCACGCCGGGCGCGGCGTCGGGCGGGCCTTGGGCGAGCACGTCCTCGACCAGGCGCGCGCCGACGGCTACCGTGCGATGCAGTTCAACGCCGTGGTGGAGACCAACACCCGGGCGGTCGCGCTGTGGCGCTCGCTCGGCTTCGAGGTGCTGGCGACCGTGCCGGAGGGCTTCCACCACCCGGTCAAGGGCTACGTCGGGCTGCACATCATGCACCGCCGCCTCTGACCCCGCGTCAGCCGCCCACCCGGGACCGTCGGCCGTCGGTTGCCGCAGCCCGCGCGGCTCCGTGACGGGGTTGAGACGACACCTCTTCCGACCCTGGATGCCCTGTCGTCCAAGCAGTCCACCCAGTCCGCGGCTGTCAGTCCAATACCCGAAACCCTGTAAGAATTCTGGATCGGTGGAACCTCCGCCTGCCGTGCGGCGAGATAGTGGTGTGCCGCCGAGAGCGAGGAGCCAGCCGGTGGGCCAGCACAGCGACAGGAGCTTCGAGGAGTTCTTCGCGGCCACCTACGGCCGGCTGGTCGGGTTGCTGTTCGCGTTCCTGCACGACCAGGCCCAAGCCGAGGACGCGGTCCAGGACGCCTTTGCGAGCGCGCTGCTGCGCTGGCGGAGCCTCCGCGGCTACCACGACCCCGAGGCGTGGGTGCGGACGGTCGCCTTCCGCCGGGCCATCGACCATCACCGCCGCACCGCGCGGCAGCTGCGGGTCCTGCTGCGGCTTGGACCGCCGCCACCCTTGCCGCCGATCGGCGCTGAGCACGTCGACCTGGTGTGGGCCCTGCGCAAGCTCCCCCTGGCCCAGCGGGAGGTGCTGGTCCTGCATTACGTCGCCGAGCTGGCGGTGGAGCGGGTCGCCGCCGAGCTGGGCCTGCCCGTCGGCACCGTGAAGAGCCGGCTCGCGCGTGGCCGTGCGGCACTCGCACGCCACCTGCGAGTCGGCGTCGGAGAGCCAGACGAGGAGGCCACCAGTGCATGACGAGGAGCTGCGCTCGCGCCTGCAGGCCCTGGCCGTCGCCGGCCAGGTGGCCGCGAAGCCGGCGAGCATCGCTGCGGTCCGCCGCCGCGGCCGCCGGAAGGTCCAGGGCGGGGTGGTGCTGGTTCTGGTGGGCCTGCTGCTGGCAGGCGGAGGCGTGCAGCTGCTCTCCGAGGCGGGCCACCGGCGCAGCATTGGCCCAGTTCCTCCGGTTGCGCCGCCCGCCGGTCCGTCCGTCGGCCCGCCGGCCGCCGTCGCCCCGACCACGTTCGTGGGCCAGGTCGGCGACGGCCCCGCCAAACACACCGTGATCATCGACGCGAGGACCGGCAGGATCGTGCGCCAGGTGCCCGGCTCGGACCGCCAGTCGGACCTGGCGGCGGACGTGGTGGTCAGCCCCGACCTGCGGACCATGTACCTCCCGACCACCAGCCCCGGCCCGACCGCTGGGTGCGACCGCAGCTGGACCCAGGTCGACCTGGCCACCGGGGCGCGGCAGCCCGCCTTCGGCGGACTGGCCGGCGTCGGGCAGTTCAGCCTGAGCGCCGATGGCCGTTGGCTGGCGTATGTCCACACGGCCCCGGGTGGGACCCTGAACAGGAGCCGGTTCGAGGTTAGCTGCCACACGGAGCGGCTGGTCGTGCGCGAGCTGGCAAACGGGCGGCAGCGGGTGTTGACGATCCCGCCGGGGGTGTCCGTGGACGGGTTGCAGTTGAGCCCGGACGCGACGCAGCTCGCCTACCTCCTTCTGCGGCAGGAATCCAACGGGCCGCCGCCATCGCTGCACGTGCTCCCGCTCGCCGGCACCACCTCGGTCACCCAGGGCCGCGACCTGCCGCCGGCCGGGGACTGCCCCCTGCAGCTGCCGCCGCGGTTCCTGGGCGGCAGCGGGCGGCTGTTGGCCCTCGGGGGGCGCGGCTGCGACACCGGACCCCGCCAAGACCTCCTGGTCCACTACGACCTGGGGACCGGGCGGGTGGTGTCCAGCGAGCCGCTCGGCCTGCGGGCCGAGATCTTCGGCATGGACGTGGACCGCTCGGGGCGGCACGTCATCATCGCCGCCGCCGGCAAGCCCGACGACCAGCGGCCGGCGACCGTCTACGTGCTGCGCAACGGCCACCCGCAGCGCGTGCCGTTCTCACGCGACTGCTGGCAGGCGGACTGGTAGCCACCCGGGCCCGCGGCCGCGTGGGAGAGCGTCGGCGGTGAACGGTCCGGGCGTGAAGCGCGGGCCGATCCGCTGGGCGACCAGCTCGACCTGCGCGAGCTCAGCCCCGCCGGCAACGGCGAGCTGTCACCCGAGCGGCTCGCGGCTACATACCGGGCTACATCGCCAAGTACGCCACCAAGGCGACCGAGACCTTCGGCGCCGGCCTCGACCGGCCCATGCGGTCCCAAGGCGCCTCAGTCGAGGTCCTCGAACAGATCACCGCCGTCGGTGTGCGGGCGGGGGTTCGTAGCGCAGCTCGTAGTTCTCGGCCAGCCGGAGGTGCAGCGCTCGCTGGCGTTCGGAGGAGGTAGTCTCTTGTGTCTCCCGGCTCAGCCGGGACAGTCCTGCCGCTCGCATGCCGGGCCGGAGCACCGGGCCGCCCGAGGCCGGTAGGTTCACCGTGACCCTCCAGGAAGCATAGGAGCGACGACGATGCCCGAGCCAGCCCGGCCGCCCAAGGTGGCCATCGTCACTCTGGGGTGCGGGCGCAACGAGGTCGACTCGGAGAACGCCGCCGGGCTGCTCACCGCTTCCGGGTATGAGATGGTCGACGATGCTGAGCAGGCGGACGCGATCATCGTCAACACCTGCGCGTTTATCAGCGCCGCCAAGAAGGAATCGATCGACACGGTCTTCAGCGCCATCGCGCTCAAGTCCCCTCCTGCCGCTCGTGAACTCCATCCTGACAGCTCCGCCGAGGCAGCCAAGCGGGAGTCGACCGACCCCGTGCTCGAAGCGGCCGGGCTGAAGGAGCACGGTCGCGCCAGGACCGTCCTGGTGATGGGCTGCCTGGCCGAGCGCTATGCCGACACCCTCCGGGCCGAGCTGCCCGAGGCCGACGCCATCGTCCCGTTCGCCGACTACACCCGCCTGGCCGAGCTGCTGGGGTCCACCCTCGGAGGCGGCGCACCCGCCCCGGGCACGGCAGCCGCGACACCGATGCCGGGCGCGCCGGCCCCGGATCGGCCCGCCGTGACCCCGACCCCGACCCCGGCGGCGCTGGCGCCGGCGGCCCCGGCCCCGGATCGGCCCGCCGTGACACCGGCCCCGGCTCCCGGCTCCCGGCTCCCGGCCCTGGCGCCAGCGCCAGCGCCGCCGGCGCCCGGCGGGGCGGTCCGGCCGGCGCTCGTCCCGCCAGCCGGGCGCCGGGTCCTGCCGATGGTGTTCCCCACCCCGGCCGGTGCGCCCTTCCCGGCCCGGTCCCGGGCGCGCCAGCCGGTCGCCCTGGTCAAGCTCGCCGAGGGCTGCGACCGGGACTGCTCGTTCTGTGCCATCCCCTCGTTCCGGGGACGGTTCCGCTCGCGCCGCCCGACCGAGGTGGTCGACGAGGTCGTCTGGCTCGCCGGGCAGGGCGTCTCCGAGGTCGTGCTGGTCGCCGAGAACTCGACCTCCTACGGCAAGGACCTCGGCGGACGCTCCGCCCTGGTCCACCTGCTGCGCGCGCTGGCCACCGTCGAAGGGCTCCGCCGCGTGCGCCTGCAGTACCTGCAGCCCGACGAGCTCACTCCCGGCCTGCTCGAGGAGATGGCCGCCAACCCGGTCGTCTGCTCCTACTTCGACCTGTCGCTGCAGCACGCGAGCGCCCCTGTGCTGCGCCGCATGCGCCGGGGCGGGTCCCGGCCGGACTTCCTCGACCTGGTCGGGCGCGTCCGCGCCCTCGACCCCGACGCCGCCTTCCGGTCGAACTTCATCCTCGGGTTCCCGGGTGAGCGCAGGCAGGACGTGCGCGAGCTGGAGGACTTCCTCGAGGAGGCCCGGCTGGACTGGGTCGCCTTCTTCGCCTACTCCGCCGAGGATGGCACCGCCGCCCTGGCCCTGGACGGCCGGGTGCCCACCCGCACCGCCCGGGCCCGGGTCGAGCGCCTGAGCGAGCTGCAGGCGCGCGTGCTCGACCGGGTCCAGGCCGCCTGGGTGGGCCGCCGGCTCGAGGTCATGGTCGACCGGGTCGACGCCGACGGCACGGCCGAGGCCAGAAGCTTCCGCGAGGCGCCCGAGCACGACGGCCTGGTGCGGGTGGAGGGCCTGGCCAGCGCCACGGCCGGGGACTACGTCGAGGTCGAGGTGACCGGCGCCGAAGGTCCCGAGCTGCGCGCCCGCCCGGCTTGGGGGGCCGGGGCAGCCACGGCACCAGCCCCCGCCGCCCGGAGGGTCGGGCCAGCCGTGCCGGCAACCCGGTGAGCGAGCCGACGGGTCCAAGCGCGCAGGCCGGTGGTGCGCGGCCGGTGCCGGTGCCGCCGCGCGCCAGCCTGCGCCTCTTGCGCCTACCGCCTACCCTCGTGCCCGGGATGGCCCGGCACCAGCCTGACGGGAGGACGAGGACGACCATGCGCTGCGAGATCATCGGTGTGGGGACCGAGCTGCTGCTCGGCCAGATCGTCAACACCAACGCGGCCTGGATCGGCCAGCGCCTGGCCGACGTCGGCTGGGACTGCCTGCGCCACACCGCGGTAGGGGACAACGAGGCGCGCATCGCCGACACGATCCGGGAGGCGCTCGCCCGCGCCGACGCGGTGATCGTCACCGGCGGCCTCGGCCCGACCCAGGACGACGTCACCCGGGATGCGATCGCCGCCGTCGCCGGGGTGCGGCTCGTCCGCGACCCAGCAATCGAGCGCTGGCTCGAGGAGCGCTTCGCCCGCTTCGGGGTGCGCCGCATGGCCACGATGAACCTGCGCCAGGCCGACGTTCCCGAGGGCGCGCGCACCATCGAGAACCCGCGTGGGACCGCTCCCGGGCTGATCGTGGAGATCGGCGGCAAGCCGGTCTACGCGGTGCCCGGCGTGCCCCGCGAGATGGAGGGCATGCTGGAGGGAGTGGTGCTGCCCGACCTCGCCGCCCGGGCGGGCGAGGGCCGGGCGATCGTCTCGCGCACCCTTCGGACGGCCGGGATCGGCGAGTCCCGGGTGGCCGAGCAGCTCACCCCGCTCTGGGAGGCGGCCGACGGCGTGACCATGGCCTACCTGGCCAGCTCGGGCGAGGTGCGCGTCCGCCTGACCTCGGTGGGCGCCACCCGGGACGAGGCGCTGGCCAGGATCGCCCCGGTGGAGGACGCCGTGCGCGCCGAGCTCGGTGCCGCCGTCTACGGCCACGACGACGAGGCGCTCGAGCAGGTGGTGGGCCGACTGCTGTGCGAGCAGGGCCAGAGCCTGGCCACGGCCGAGTCGCTCACCGGCGGGCTCCTCGGCGGTCGCATCACCACCGTGCCGGGCGCGTCCGACTACTACCTGGGCGGGGTGGTCGCCTACGCGACCGAGGCCAAGGCCGACCTGCTCGGCGTGGACCAGCACCTGCTCGACGAGCACGGGCCGGTCAGCGAGCCAGCCGCCGCCGCCATGGCCGAGGGCGCCCGGCGCGTCTTCTCTGCCGGGACCGGCCTGGCCACCAGCGGCGTGGCCGGCCCTACCGAGCAGGGCGGCCAGCCGGTCGGCACCCTCTGCCTGGCCGTGGCCGACGCGGCCGGCACCGTCGCTACCACCATGCGCGCCCCTGGTGACCGCGCCCAGGTCCGGGCCTGGGCGGCCACGCTCGCCCTGGACCTGCTCCGCCGCCGCCTAAGGGGCATCGCATGACGGCTCGGCCTCCCGACCGGGCTGGGTCCCTGGCCGCGCGACCGGCGACCGTTGCCGCACCTCCAACGACCTCGGGACCGGCACGGCGCTGCCCTGGGTCCCTGGCCGCATGCCCGGCGAACGTTGCCGCGAGCTCGACCTCCATGGTTCCGAGCCGGGCTCGCCGAACCCGGTTCTCCGCGGCCGCCATGGTTCCGAGCCGGGCTCGCCGAACCCGGTTCTCCGCGGCCGCCTGCCCGGCGGGTGTGCGCGCCTGCCCGGCCCACGCGATCCCGGGTCCTGGTCCCGCGTCGCCCTGGGGAGCCGGGTGATGGACGCCGACCGGGTGTTCTCCGACCCGGACCTGCTCACCGGGCGGCTGTTCTTCGCCGTGCCCGTGCCCGGCGCCAGCCGGGCGCCGCTCGAGGCCGCCCTGCCCGAGGTGGCCAGGGCCCTGCCCGAGGCGCGGGTGGCCGCGCCGAGCGGCTGGCACCTGACCTTGGCGTTCCTCGGCCAGGTACGCCCCGAGTTCTCGTCCGAGGTCGTCACGGTGGGGGAGGCAGCCGTGGCCGGGGTCGGCCCGGCCGTGCTCCAGCTCCAGGGCGCCGGTGCCTTCCCGAACCAGCACAAGGCGCGCGTGCTGTGGGCCGGGGTGGCTGGTGACGTCGAGGTGCTCGCCCGGCTCGCCGGCAACCTGGCCGCCGCCTGCCGCGCGGCCGGGCTGCGCGTGGAGGAGCGGGAGTTCCGCCCCCACCTTACCCTGGCTCGCTTCCCGGCCCCCGGTCCGGTGCCCGAGCCGCTGCCCGACCTCCTGGCGGCGGCCACCTCGGCCTGCCCGCCCTGGGAGGCGAGGGGGCTGTGCTGCTACCGCAGCACCCTCACCAACCGGGGCGCCCGCTACCAGGTCGTCCGCACCTTCCCGCTCACCCGCAGCGGCCCCCTTCTCACCTGAGCCGCCGCCGCGCTGCGAGTCCGGTGGGGCGGCAACCGTCCATCTCCGCCGCCGGGACTCCAGCCATGGCTCGTGCCGAAGGGTTCCTTCACGAGGACGATGCCGGCGTGACCGGTGGGCCCCGCCTGAGCGGCCGACCTCATGTCCGCCTGAGCGGCCGACCGACCATATGCCCCGCCTGAACGGCGACCACATGCCCCGCCTGATTCGGCGCCGCATGTAGCGCCGGTTCCATGACCGGCCCTCTGGGTCAGCTCGGGACGAAGATCGCGCGGACCCGGTAGACCCCGGGGAACGGCGGCCTGAAGCTAAGCCGCACCGTGCTCGCCTGGGCGGCTGGGATCAGGAGGCGAACGGGCTGGCGGACCACCACGGGCATGCCCGGGCCGGTGACCAGGAGCTGCACGGTCCCCGCGACGGGCAAGGGCTTGCCGGTCAGGTTGCGCATGCGGACCGCGGCCAGCCCGCGCCCGGCCCCGGCGGTGAGGTGCAGGCCGAGCTGCACCTGGACCGGCGCGCTCGGCCCGAGCTGCCTGCCGACGGCGTCGGCAGGCGCCCGAGCGTCACGTCCTGTCCAGATGAACAGCGCGTCCGTGGTGCCGGTGGTCCCCTTCCTCGCGGCCGGGCTGGTGGCCGCCGGGCCGCTCGAGGAGCCAGCGCCCGAACTGCGACCCGAGTGGGCGGGACTGGCTCCACCACCCGTCCCGGCGCTGCCGCCGGCCGACGGGGCGGGACGGGTTGCCGAGGTAGCGCCGCCCGGCCAGATGCCCTCGCCCTTGGCCAGCGCGGTCGCGGCGAGAACCACAAAGAGGGTGAGGACGGCGGCGAGCGGGAGCGCTCGGCGAGGCGGTGCGCGCATACTGCTGCTCTGGGGACGACGGGACCCTGACGGTCGAGCAGCTTATCCGGATCGTGGCCGTCCGGCGCTCCGCAGTCCTGCCGAGACGTGCGAGGATTCAGGTTGGCCAAGGGCGAAGACGGAGTTTTCCCCAGTCAGTCCCATCCTCGTTGTGTCGAACACACGTTCGTAGTAGGGTGCTCGCACCACAGCGGAAAGCCCTCCCCCTTGGGTCTGCTGCCGCCACGTCGACGAGGAGAGGATATGTCATGGCCGCCACCTATACTGCCCGGAACGGCAGCGTTCGGGGAGGGACCGTGGAACGGGAGAAGGCACTGGAAGTCGCCCTGCTTCAGATCGAGAAGCAGTTCGGCAAGGGCTCGGTCATGCGCATGGGCGTCGACGGTCCGGCCACCCCGATCGAGGCCATCCCGACGGGCAGCTTGGCCCTCGACCTCGCCCTGGGTATCGGCGGGGTGCCCCGCGGGCGCGTCGTCGAGATCTACGGCCCCGAGGCGTCGGGCAAGACGACCGTGTCGCTGCACATCATCGCCGAGGCGCAGCGGGCCGGCGGGATCGCCGCTTTCATCGACGCCGAGCACGCCCTCGACGTAACCTACACCCGCAACCTCGGCGTCAACACCGACGCATTGCTGGTCTCGCAGCCCGACACCGGCGAGCAGGCCCTCGAGATCGCCGACATGCTCGTCCGCTCGGGCGCCATCGACGTCGTCGTCATCGACTCGGTTGCCGCGCTGGTCCCCCGGGCCGAGATCGAGGGCGAGATGGGCGACTCCCACGTCGGTCTCCAGGCCCGCCTCATGAGCCAGGCCCTCCGCAAGCTCTCCGGCACGATCTCGAAGTCCAAAACCACCGCCATCTTCATCAATCAGCTGCGCGAAAAGATAGGCGTGTTGTTCGGCTGTTTTCACTATGACACCCGCGTCACGCTAGCCGACGGCACGCAGGAGAAGATCGGCAAGATCGTCAACCAGCGGCTGCCGGTCGAAGTGCTCTCCTATGATCCAGAAGCCGGCGCGGTCGTGCCGAAGAAGGTCGTCAACTGGTTCGACAACGGCCCGGCCGACGAGTTCCTCCAGTTCACGGTGGCGCACCCGGGCGGCAACGGCCGGTCCCAGTTCGCCTGCACGCCGAACCACAAGATCCGCACCCCGGCAGATTGGAGAGAGGCGCAGGAGTTGGCCGTCGGCGACCGGGTGATGCAGGCGCTCCCGCACCGGCTCTCCGACTTCCAGTGGGAGGTACTGCTCGGCGGTCTGATGGGTGACGGTGCCCTCAGCTCGTCCCGGAGCGGCTTCGGTGCCCGTTACCGGTTCGGCCACGGTGCTCGTCAGGCCGAATACTGCGACTGGAAGGGCTCACTGTTCGGCAACCTGCAGGTGAGCCGGACCAGTAATGCCTCGGGCGTGGTGTTCTACGAAGTGCAGCCCCTTCCCGAGCTGGCCGAGCTCCGCCAAGCCGTCTACGTCGGGGGCAAGAAGGTTCTCAGCCACGACTACTTGAAGGGTCTCACGCCGCTGTCTCTGGCCATCTGGTACATGGACGACGGGACGTTCTCGCTGCGGGCCAAGGGCGTGCAGGAGCGGACCCGGGACGGCAGCGGTCGGTCAGACATCTGCATCGAGGCGATGGAGCCGACGACCCGCACGCGGCTGGTCGACCACCTTGCCGACACCTGGGGCATCCGCGCGAAAATGATCCAGCGCGCAGGCAAGGCGGTGCTCGTCTTCGCCAAGGACGAGACGGCCAAGCTGCATGCGCTCATCGCGCCGTTCGTCCATCCTTCGATGCAGTACAAGCTGCTGCCTCGCTACCGTGGTCAGTTCGGTGTCAAGCCGGTCTACTCGCCGATGCGTTACGAGCTGCTTCCCATGCCGGTCCTGGCCATCGTCCCCAAGCCGAAGTCGAGGAAGACACACCGATTCGACATCGAGGTCGAGGGTAGCCACAACTACTTGGCCGATGGCGTCGTCGTGCACAACTCACCTGAAACGACGCCCGGTGGCCGTGCGCTCAAGTTCTATGCTTCCGTCCGACTGGACGTGCGCCGAATCGAGTCGCTGAAGGACGGCGCCGACGTGGTCGGCAACCGCACCAGAGCCAAGGTCGTGAAGAACAAGTGCGCCGCCCCATTCAAGACCGCGGAGTTTGACATCATCTACGGTCAGGGCATCTCCAAGGAGGGCAGCCTGCTCGACGTCGGGGTCGACGTGGGGCTGATCAAGAAGTCCGGGGCCTGGTTCACCTATGACGGCGACCAGCTCGGGCAGGGTCGGGAGAACGCCCGGAACTTCCTGCGGGACAACCCGGAGCTGGCCAAGGAGATCGAGGGCAAGATCAAGGCCCAGCTCGGGATCGGCCAGACCGACACCGCGGTGGACGGCGCCGCGCCCACGATCGCGCCGGAGCTAGCCGAGAGCTGACCGTGCCACAGCGACCAGAGCAGGGTAGGCCCAAGCCGGAGCAGGACGCCGGGTCCACCCGCGCCCCGGCGCGCCGCTCGTCGCGGGCGGTCGCCGTTGAGAAGGCCGAGCAGCCGCCCGGTGCAGCAGAGAGACCTGCGACTCACGACCCGGTGACGGTGGCCCGGGAGGCGGCGTTGCGGCTGCTGGCGGTCAGGGCGCGGAGCCGTGCGGAACTCGAGCGCCGGCTCGGGCCGCGCGGGCTGCCGGAGGAGGCGGTCGCGGTCGCGCTCGACCGGCTGGAGGCGGTGGGGCTGGTGGACGACGAGGCGTTCGCCAAGGAGTACGCCGAGAGTCGGGCCGGCCGCGGCGCCGATGTGGCCGTGATCGCCCGTGACCTGCGCGCCCGCGGGGTCGACACGGACCTCGCGGCTCGGGCGAGCGGCGCCGCCGTGCCAGCGGACGAGCAGGCCGAGCGCTGCCGGCAGGTGGCCGAGGCCAGGCTGGTGCGCATGGAAGGGCTCAGGCCGGAAGTGCAGTTCCGCCGGCTGGCCGGGTATCTAGACCGACGGGGCTATCCGGCCGGGCTCATCGACGCGGTCGTCAGCGACCTCATCAACTTCGAGGAAGGCGTCCATTCCGACCGAGTCTGACCCTTCACAACCCTTCTGACCTGCCCTTCCTTGACCGGATGGGCCGGCCCGGCCTACCCTGAGCAGGCCCGGTCCTGCCGAGCCTTCTCTGCGATTACGTAACCTTGCTCAATCGACCGTACGCCGGATTGCCGTCCCCGGAAGGCAGAGGAACTTCCTCTGCCTCGTGTTCGATCGTTTTGGTACACGCGACCTCCAGGTCGTGAATCGCAGGCTTCTCTGCAGCGCCGGGCGTCCGCTCGGCGCTGTTGCCGTCTCAGGAGCCTTCTGGCTCTCTGGCCGCCGCGCGGCTTGAACCGGTCGGGTACCCCCGGCCGGATGGGGGACAAAGGAGGCCGCTGTGGAGGCCGGCATCATCGCAGTTGTCGGAGCCCTTGTGGGCATCATCGTCGGGTTCGTCAGCGGCACCAGCTACCAGCGCAAGCAATCGGCCAACCTGCTCGGCTCGGCCGAGGACCAGGCCCGGGCCATGATCGAGGACGCCCGCCGCCAGGCTGACACCGCCCGGCGCGAGGCGGCGGTCGAGGCTCGGGACGAGGTCCTGAAGCTCCGGCAGGCCGCCGAGGGGGATGTCCTCAAGCTTCGACAAGAAGTCGAGGTTGAGGTCCGAGGCCGCATGGTCGAAGTCCAGCGCCGCGAGGATCGACTGCTCGCCCGGGAGGAGGGGTTGGAGGCGAAGTCGACCCTGCTCGACCGGCGCGAGGCGACCATCCACGACCGTGAGCAGACTCTCGAGGCGGGCCGGCGCGAGCTCGAGTCGAACGCCGACGAGCACCGCCGCCGGCTCGAGCAGGTCGCCGCGATGACCGCCACCGAGGCCAAGGCCATGCTGGTGAAGCAGATCGAGGAGGACGCCAAGCGGGACGCCATGGGGCTCGTCCGCGACCTCGAGCAGCAGGCGCGCGAGGAGGCGGACCGCCGGGCCAGGAAGATCGTCACCCTGGCCATCCAGCGGGTCGCTTCGGAGCAGACCTCGGAGTCGACGGTGGCGGTGCTGCCCCTGCCGTCCGACGACATGAAGGGCCGCATCATCGGGCGCGAGGGCCGCAACATCCGCGCCTACGAGGCGGTCACCGGCGTCAACCTGATCATCGACGACACCCCTGAGGCGGTCCTCCTCTCCTGCTTCGACCCGGTGCGCCGCGAGGTCGGCCGGCTCACCCTCGAGAAGCTCGTCTCCGACGGGCGCATCCATCCCGCCCGCATCGAGGAGACCTACGAGCGGGCCAAGGTGGAGGTCGAGAGCGAGGTGCGGCGGGCCGGCGAGGACGCCTGCCTCGAGGTGGGCGTCACCGACCTGCACCCGGAGCTGGTCCGCGTGCTCGGCCGGCTCAAGTATCGCACCTCCTACGGCCAGAACGTGCTCCGCCACCTGATCGAGACCGCCCACCTCGCCGGGATCATGGCAGCCGAGCTCGGGCTCGACGTGAAGCTGGCCAAGCGGTGCGGCTTCCTCCACGACATCGGCAAGGCGCTCACCCACGAGATCGAGGGCTCGCACGCGATCATCGGAGCCGAGCTGGCCCGCCGGCTCAAGGAGGCCCCCGAGGTCGTCCACGCCATCGAGGCCCATCACGGCGAGGTCGAGCCCCGCACCGTCGAGGCGGTGCTCACCCAGTCGGCCGACGCCATCTCTGGTGGCCGGCCGGGGGCGCGCCGGGAGACCCTCGAGTCCTACGTCAAGCGCCTCGAACGGCTCGAGGAGATCGCCAACAGCTACTCGGGCGTGGAGAAGGTCTTCGCGATGCAAGCGGGCCGCGAGGTCCGGATCATGGTAAAGCCGGAGCAGATCGACGACGTGGCTGCCCAGGTGCTCGCGCGCGACATGGCCAAACGGGTCGAGCAGGAGCTGCAGTACCCGGGGCAGATCAAGATCACCGTGGTGCGGGAGATCCGCAGCGTGGAGTACGCCAAGTAGGCGGTCCACGCGGTCGGGCCGCCGCCGCGCGGTGCGGAGGACACGAGCTGGCTGGTTCCATGCTCGACTGTTGCCGGGCCCGCCAGGGGCGGGCGGTCCGGTCGAGCTGACCTGCTGCGATAGCATGAGACTGCCATGAGTGAGCGATACCTGATCCGCACCTTCGGGTGCCAGATGAACGAGCACGACTCCGAGCGCATCGCGGGGCTGCTCGAGGCCGACGGGATGCGGCCGGCCGCAGGTCTCGACGACGCCGACCTGGTCGTGCTGAACACCTGCGCGGTCAGGGAGAACGCCGACAACAAGCTCTACGGCGCCCTCGGCCACCTGGCCGCCACCAAGGCCGAGCGCGGCCTGGTGATCGCGGTGGGCGGCTGCCTCGCGCAGAAGGACCAGGGGAGGGTGCTGGCCAAGGCGCCCTGGGTGGACGTCGTGTTCGGCACGCATAACATCGGCAGCCTCCCGGTCCTGCTGCGCCGTGCCAGCGAGCAGGGTGTCGCCCAGGCCGAGTTCTTCGACGAGATGCAGGCGTTCCCCTCGGCCCTGCCCGCCCGGCGCGACAGCGACTGGTCTGCCTGGGTCGCGATCAGCGTCGGCTGCAACAACACCTGCACCTTCTGCATCGTCCCCATGCTGAGGGGCAAGGAGCGCAGCCGGCGTGTGGGCGACGTCCTGGCGGAGGTACAGGCGCTGGCCGGCGCCGGAGTTGTCGAGGTCACCCTGCTCGGCCAGAACGTCAACTCGTACGGGACCGACCTGCCCGGGCACCGCCAGCTCTTCGGGGAGCTGCTGCGAGCCCTCGACGGCGTGGACGGGCTCGAGCGGCTCCGCTTCACCAGCCCCAATCCGAAGGACTTCCGCGACGACGTGGTCGACGCCATGGCGAGCTGCCGGCCCTTGGCCGACCACGTCCACTTCCCGCTCCAGTCGGGCTCGGACCGCGTCCTCCGCCTGATGCGCCGCGGTTACCGCCGCCGCCGCTACCTCGAGATCCTCGGCAAGATCCGCGCCGCCATGCCCGGCGTGGCGTTCTCCACCGACGTCATCGTGGGGTTCCCCGGGGAGACCGAAGCCGACTTCGCCGACACGCTCGAGGTGGTCGAGCGGGCCGGTTTCGACTCCGCGTTCATGTTCCAGTACTCGCCCAGGCCCGGCACCGAGGCCGCATCCATGCCCGAGCAGATCCCGCCCGAGGTGGTCCGCGACCGCTTCTCGCGCCTGGTCGACCTGCAGGAACGCATCAGCCTGGAGCGCAACCAGGCGCTCGTCGGCACGGAGGTGGAGCTGCTGGTCGAGCTGGCCAGCTCCAAGACCAACCGGACCCGCATGTCGGGCCGGACCGGGTCTAACAAGCTCTGCCACTTCCCGGTGGCTGGCGGCGTCGCCCCCGGTGACTTCGTCACCGTCCGAGTGGAGCAGGCCGCTCCCCATCACCTGCTCGGCGGGCGGGTGCTCGCCCACCGCCCACGCCGGGTGCCGGCGGCGGGCTGTGGCGCCGCCCCGCCGCCCCGGCCCCTGCCCGCCGGCGCGGTGCCCCTGCCCCTGGTCGGCTGATGCCCGCGGTCAGGGCCGCGCTGCTCCCGCACCCGCCCCTGCTCGTCCCCGACCTGGCCGGAGGGGCCGCAGCCGAGCTCGACCCGCTGCGGTCGGCCTGCCGGCAGGCGCTGCGGTCGGTGCTCGCCGCGAGTCGTGCGGTCCTCATCCTGGGCGACGGCCCGGTCTGGGGGCTCGCCCGCCCGGGGGCGTTCGGCTCCTTCGCCCCGTACGGGGCGGACCTGAAGGCTGGGCTCCCGGGCAGCCCTCTGCCACTCGACCTTCGCGGCCTGCCCGAGCCCGCCCGCCTGGACGAGCTGCCCTTGTCCCTGGCGGTGGCCGCCTGGCTGCTGGGCTCTCCCGACGCCCAGGCGGACCAAGCCCCCGGCGGCGCGGTGCACGGCCTTGGCGCCCCGGACGCCCCGGCGGACCAAGCCCCCAGCGCCGCGGTGGGCGGCCCTGGCGCCGCGGTGGGCAGGCCTGGCGCCGCGGTGGGCAGGCCTGGCGTCACGGTGGGCGGGCCTGGCGTCACGGTGGGCGGGGCCGCGGCGACGCCCGCCCAGACCCCACCCACGGCGGTACCCGCGGAATTCACCGCAGTCGACCCGAGCTCGACCGTCGAGCTCCACCTGGCCGAGGTGACCATCCCGTCCGCACTGGCCCTGGCCGGGGTGACCATCCCGTCGGCACTGGGCCCGGGTGCCGCCGTCACCATCGGCAGGGAGCTGGCGCGCGCTGCCAGCCGGTTCGGGCCGGTCGGGGTAGTCGCCATGGCCGACCTCTCGGCCCGCCGGTCGGCCAAGGCGCCCGGTGCCCTCCATCCGGCGGCCGCGGGTTTCGACGCCGCCGTCGCTCGCGCCGTTGCCGCCGGGGACCTCCACGCCCTCGCCACGCTCGACCCTGGGCTGGCCGGGACGCTCATGGTCGCCGGCCGGGCGGTGCTGCAGGCGCTGGCCGGGACGATGGACGGGGCCGGCCAGCTCCACGGCGGGGTGCTCTACGACGACGCGCCCTACGGCGTCGGCTACGTCGTCGCGGTCCTGACCGCCAGGACCGGCGCCGGGCGCCGGGCCGCGCCGCCCCCGCCGCGATGAGCGCCCCGGCCCAGGACGGGGGCGAGAACCGCCGCGACCCCGGCTCGGCAGGGGTCCCGCCGGCGCCGGGTGAGGGCGGGGGCCGCCACGGCCCCGGGTGGGCGGAGGTCCCGAGGGTCGAGGTGGACCAGGGGTCCGGGGCGAGTGGGGGTCGCCCGGGGCCTGTCCTGGCTCTATCGGGGCCTGTCCTGGCTCTATCGGGGTCTGTCCTCGCTCTAGTGGGGCCGACCGCCGCGGGCAAGACGGCGCTCGCGCTTGAGCTCGCCCCCAGGCTCGGCGCCGAGGTGGTGAGTGCCGACGCCATGCTCGTCTACCGCGGCATGGACATCGGCACGGCGAAGCCGACCCCGGCCGAGCGGGCCCAGGTGCCGCATCACCTCGTCGACGTGGTCGATCCCAGCGAGGAGTTCTCGGTCGCCCGCTTCCAGCCAATGGCCCGCGCCGCCATCGCCGGCATCCTCGCCCGCGGCCGGGTCCCGTTGCTGGTGGGTGGCTCCGGCCTGTACTTCCATGCCGTGGTCGACGAGTTCGAGTTCCCGCCCACCGACGCCGCGGTCCGCTGCCGGCTCGAGGTCGAGGCGGCCGAAGTGGGCCTGCCCGTCCTGTACGAGCGGCTCGCCGGGCGCGACCCGGTCGCCGCCGCCCGCATCCAGCCCGGCAACCTGCGCCGCGTGGTCCGCGCGCTCGAGGTGATCGAGCTCACCGGCAAGCCGTTCTCCTCGTTCCGCAAGGCGATGGACGAGCCCGTGTCGCGGTACCGGCTCACCGTCCTCGGCCTTGATCCGGGCTCGGAGCGGGTGCGGCAGCGGGTCGCCGACCGGGTCGCCGCGATGGCCGCCGCCGGCCTGGTCGACGAGGTCCGACGCCTGGCCGCCGGCCCGCTGTCGCGCACGGCCCGCCAGGCGCTCGGCTACAAGGAGGTGCTGGACGCCATCGAGCGGGGCGGCTCGACCTCCGACGCCCTGGACGAGGTGGTCTCCCGCACCCGGGCCTACGCCAGGCGCCAGCTTGCGTGGTTCCGTCGGGACCCCCGGGTCCGATGGGGTACCCTTCCGGATGGGCCGGGCCTGGTCGCGTGGGCCCTGCGGGAGCTGACGGAGGGGTAGCGGCGTGGAGTTCGTCAAAGCGCACGGCACGGGCAACGACTTCGTGGTGGTCGAGGACCTCGGCGACGACTACGAGCTGTCAGCCGGGTTCGTGCGGGCGGTCTGCGACCGCCACTTCGGCGTGGGCGGCGACGGCTTGATCCGGATCGCCCCGGGCACCAGCGCGCCGTTCTTCATGGACTACCGCAACGCCGACGGGTCCGTCGCCGAGATGTGCGGCAACGGCGTCCGTGTCGTCGGCAAATACCTCGCGGACCGCGGCCACGTCACCGGCGCGTTCGATCTCGAGACGCGGGCAGGGGTCAAGCACCTCGAGTTGCACGCGGCCGATGACGGCTGCGTCGACCGGGTCACGGTCGACATGGGCGCGCCCAGCTTCGACCGGGCCGACCTGCCCATGCTCGGGGAGGGGGAGGCACTGAAGGAGCCACTCCAAGTCCAGGCGGGCCAGACCGTCGTCGGCACGTGCCTGTCCATGGGCAACCCGCACGTGGTCGTGCTGGTCGATGACGTGGACGCGGCGCCGGTGGCCTCCCTCGGGCCGTTGCTCGAGACCCACCCTGCCTTCCCGAACAAGACCAACGTGGAGTTCGTCCAGGTCGTCGGCGAGGACCTGCTCCGCCAGCGGACCTGGGAGCGTGGCGTGGGCGAGACCCTGGCCTGCGGGACCGGTGCGTGCGCGGTCGCGGTGGCGGGCCAGGTGCGCGGTCTCACCGGGCAGCGGGTCGAGATCGAGCTGCGCGGCGGTCGCCTGGAGCTCGAGTGGGTGCCCGGCCGGACCGTCCGCATGACCGGGCCGGCCCGCGAGGTCGCCCACGGCACCCTTGGCGACGAGCTGCTCGAGAAGCTGGGGCAAGCCTGAGGATGCCGCCGGCTGCCGGTCCACCCGGACCCGCCCCTGACCACGGCACAGGCGCTCCTGCGGGCCGTGGCCGCGGCGGGATCCGCCCGGCCATGGCACCGGCGCTGTTGGGGACTGCCGCGGCGGGATCGGCTCCACCATGGCACCGGCGCCCTTCGGGATCCCCCGGGCCATGGCACAGGCGCCGTTGGGGGGCCGTGGGGGGAGCGAGCTCCCCCCACATCGACAGAGGACCGCCGGTCGGGCACACCACGCCAGAGCGAGTTCCCCCACCTCGACCGAGGATCGC
>DASYUT010000177.1 GCA_036000965.1 Actinomycetes bacterium | reverse complement strand
ACGCCGGGCCGCTGCTGACCCACCTGCACATCGCGGACTCGTTCGACCATCGCGCGTCCTCGGGCCTGCGCTACATCGTGAACCCGCCGGGCTCGCCGGCGCGGGTCCACCAGCACCTGGACATCGGCCAGGGCGAGGTCGACTGGGACCTGTTCTTCGGCACGCTGGCGGAGCTCGAGTTCGACGGCATCGCCACCGTCTGCGTCTTCGCCTGGGAGGACCGGGCCGAGGAGTCGGTCCGGTTCAACCTCGAGAAGGTCAAGGAGAACATCGCCAAGTTCGGGGGTACCTGACCGTCGGGGCTCCTCTCGGCCGCTCACGGAACGACCCGTCTGCTCCGGTGAGCGGCCGACCTGGCCCGGCCGGTCTGTCAGACAGGGCTGGCCGCCGGCAACGACACAGGAGATTCGCCAATGACGGCAGACGCTTCCACACCCGGACGGAGCACCCGTTCACGCCTGGCCCTCGGAAGCTGCCCCGACTCGTGGGGCGTGTGGTTCGCCGACGATCCCGACCAGACGCCCTGGCCGCGGTTCCTGGACGAACTGGCCGAGGCCGGGTACGAGTGGGTCGAGCTCGGCCCGTACGGCTACCTGCCCACCGACCCGGCTCGGCTCCGCGAGGAGGTCGGCCGGCGCGGGCTCAAGGTCTCCGGCCAGGCCGTCTTCGGCGGCCTGCACGACGCCGCCAGATGGGACAGGGATCTGGCCGGCGCGAGGGCGACCGCCGGGTTGGTCAGGGCGCTGCGCGGCAGCCACGTGGTGCTTCTGCCCGACGACGCCGGCCCGAACCCGCCGGCGCTGACCGACGAGCAGTGGCAGACCCTGCTGGACGCAACCAACCGGCTGGGCCGGATCCTGCGCGACGACTACGGCCTGACGGCAGTCTTCCATCCGCACGCCGACAGCCACGTGGGGACGCAGGCGCAGATCGAGCGCTTCCTGGAGGGCACCGACCCCCAGGCGGTCGGATTGTGCATGGACACCGGCCACATCGCCTACTACGACGGCGACAACGTCGAGCTGATCCGCAGGTACCCGGAGCGCATCCAGTACCTGCACATCAAGCAGGTCGACCCGGAGGTCATCAGGCAGGTCCGGGCCGAGAACCTCGACTTCGGCCAGGCCGTGCGCCGGGGCGTGATGATCGAGCCGCCGCTGGGCGTGCCGGCCGTCGAGCCGATCCTGGACGCCCTCGACCGCTACGTGGACCGCGGCCTCTTCATGATCGGGGAGCAGGACCTGTACCCGTGCGAGCCGGACGTCCCCCTCCCGATCGCCAAGCGCACCTACGAGTACCTGCGCAAGGTCGGCGTTGGGACCGCCGCAGCGAAGGAGGAGAAGTTGTGACGCTCAAGATCGGGGTCGTCGGCACCGGCAACATGGGCGCCGACCACATCAGGCGGCTGTCCACCATCATCGCCAACGCCCAGGTCGTGGCGGTGTCCGACGTTGACACCGAGCAGGCCAAGCGGATGGCCGAGGTGGCCGGCCGCGCCCGCGTGCACTCCGACGGGCACGAGCTCATCAACGACCCCGAGGTCCAGGCGGTCCTGATCGCCTCGCCCGGCTTCACCCACGCCGAGTACACCCTGGGCTGCATCGAGGTGGGCAAGCCGGTGCTGTGTGAGAAGCCGCTGGCGCCCACGGCCGAGGAGTGCCTGCGGGTGCTCGAGGCCGAGCAGGCAGCCGGGACACGGCTCGTCCAGGTCGGCTTCATGCGCCGCTACGACAAGGGCTACCGCGATCTCAAGCAGGTCCTGGAGGCGGGGGAGATCGGCACGCCGGTCCAGGTCCACTGCCGGCACCGCAACGCCAGCGTCCCCGAGTCCTACACCACCGACATGGGGGCGACCGACTCGGTCGTCCACGAGATCGACGTCACCCGCTGGCTTCTCGGGCAGGAGATCGTCGCGGCCAGCA
Organism: Actinomycetes bacterium; assembly: GCA_036000965.1. Lineage (NCBI taxonomy): Bacteria > Bacillati > Actinomycetota > Actinomycetes > Actinomycetes bacterium. Next base: position 24,530 of record DASYUT010000177.1, on the reverse strand, counting down.
TCTTCACGCCGCGCCGCACCTCCCGCGCCCACGCCCATCTCCAGGACCCGCAGTTCTTCCTGTTCGAGACGACCGAGGGCGTGCTCATCGACGTGGAGCTGTTCGTCAACTGCCAGTACGGCTACGACGTCCGCTGCGAGCTGGTCGGCGAGACCGGGACCGCGGAGCTGCCCGAGCCGGCCGGGGTCCACGTACGGCGGGACCTGCGCCACTCGGTGCCGGTGCCGGCGGACTGGCGGGACCGCTTCGCCACCGCCTACGACACCGAGGTGCAGGACTGGGTGGACGGCGTCCGCTCCGGCGAGATCACCGGCCCCAGCGCCTGGGACGGCTACGCCACCACGGCCGTCGCCGAGACCTGCGTCAGGGCGCTGAACGAAGGCCGCCGCATGGAGGTCGAGCTGATTGCGCGGCCCGCGTTCTACCGCTGAGGCACCTGGGTCACCAGGGGCCGCAAGGTGCGCCGGGCCGCCCCGCGGCCGGAGGAAGGCGGCCGCGGGGCATGGCGTCAACTGGGCGGCTTCGGTCAGTCGTCCACCGGGTAGCGGTCGAAGTCGAGCAGCTGGGCGGCGAGCACGAGGCTCTTGGCGTCCTCGTCGTACATCTCGGCCCCGTACCGCCCTCTGGCCCTGGCCACGCCTTCGCCGATGTCCAGCACCAGCATGCCCTTGAACTTGGCCGCCTCGTCGTCGCCGGCCTTGCTCAGGACGGCGTCGACCTGGAACAGGCCGACGCCGATCGAACGCTGCTCGCCGCGGAACTGCTCGGCCAGCCGGTCACGGTCAGCCACCACCGATTCCAGCACCTCGCGCCTGAGCCGGCCCTCGGCCAGGGTCGCCGCTTCCAGGCAGCGCAAGAAGACCTGGTAGTCGCGCGGATCGAAGCGGTTGTAGGCGCCGATCACCGCGCTGAAGATCCAGAACGGCGCGAACTGCAGCGTCCGCCACTCCTCCGGGGTGAACTTCTCCTGCTCACTCATTGGCTCGTCCCGCCTCGGGCGGACGCTCCCGCCCGCGTTCGGGGGACTGCTGTGGTGCCCCGCACGACGAGGTGCGGGGTGAGCACGACCTCGCGATGCGCCGTGCGGCCGTCGTCCAGCCGCTCGACCGCCGCCGCCACCGCGTGCTCCGCCTGCCGCCGGGCGTCCTGGCTGACCGTGGTGAGGTTGACATGCGCGAGTCGCGACAAGGTGCTGTCGTCGTAGCCCACCACCGAGAGCGCGCCGGGGACGTCCACCCCGGCACGGTTGAGCGCGTCCAGGAGCCCGAGGGCGCACCGGTCGTTGGAGGCGACCACCGCGCCGGGGAGCCTGGCTTCGCCCAGGAGCGTCTGCGCGGCGCGCGTGCCGGCCTCCTCGGTGTGGTCGCCGGGGATGATCCGGATGTGGTCGCCGAGGCGGTGCCGGCGCATGGCCTTGCGGTACCCGCGGCGGCGATCCGACGCGATCGGCCCCTTGCCCCCGTCGATGAAGGTGATCGCGCGGTGCCCGAGTCCCGCGAGGTGGTCGACGGCCTGACCGACGCCCTCGTCATCCGCCGACCGCACCACGTCGACGCCGGCCGCAGCGACCCGGCGCCCGATCACGACCACGGGCAGCTGCCGATCGAGCGCGGCGAGCTGCGAGGCCGGGGCGACAGGGCCGAGGAGGACGAGCGCCTCGCAGCGGAAGTCGACCAGCGTCTCGATGGCTCGGCGCTCGTCGCGGGTGCGGGTCACCGTGCTCAGCACGACGTCGTAGCCCTGGTGCTCGGCGGCCTCGTGGATGTCCTCGACCAGCTCGGCGTGGAAGGCGCTGCGGACGTCCATCATCACGCCCACCAGATGGGTCCGCCGGCGGGCGAGCAGGCTCGCGGTCCTGTCCAGGCGGTAGCCCAGCTGGGCGGCCGCCTCGAGCACCCGCTGGCGCGTCGCCGTACTGGGACCGGGCGCGTTGCTCAGCACCATCGACACTGACGCTGGTGACATCCCCACCCGAGCAGCGACGTCCTCGAGCCTCGGGCGGCGACGGGCACTTGCCGCATCGCCCTGCGCGACCTCGTTCACCCCGTCCCCCAGACCTCGGGCTCATCCATGCTTGACACGTCCAGCGACGCCTCGCATAGTAGATCTTGAAGCGCTTCAAATCAAGCGCTTCAAGGACGGGAACCGCCCGCGTGGGAGGGAGCTGAAGTGACGAGTTCGTCCATCGGAGTAGCCGTCATCGGCGCCGGGATGGCCGGCCGGGCGCATGCCGCCGGATACCGGTCGGCGACAACGCTGTACGACGCCGGCCTGCCCGAGGTCAGGCTGGTCGCGATCGCCGACGTCAACACCGCGTTCGCCACCGACACCGCGCAGCGCTTCGGCTACCAGCGGGCGGAGTCCGGCTGGGAGGCCGTCGCCGCAGCGCCGGACATCGACGTGGTCAGTGTCGTCGTCGCCAACCCGCTCCACCGCCGGATCGTCGAGGGCCTGCTGGCGGCTGGCAAGCATGTCCTCTGCGAGAAGCCGATGGCCCCGAGCGTCGAGGACGCGCAGGCGATGGTGGCGGCGGCGCAGGCCTCGGGCCGGGAGGCCGCCATCGGGTTCACCTTCCGCCGCTCTCCCGCCATCGCCGCCATCCGGGACCAGGTCGAGCGCGGCAGCATCGGCCGGCCCCTGCACTTCAACGGCCACTACTGGTGCGACTACGCGTGCGATCCGGGCGGGCCGATGAGCTGGCGCTACAAGGGAGGCGCCGGCTCCGGTGCCCTCTCCGACATCGGCAGCCACCTGCTGGACCTGGCCGAGTTCGTCTGCGGCCCCATCCAGTCGGTCCGCGGCGCGGTCCTGTCGACGTTCGTCACCGAGCGTGCGCTCCCGCTCGGCACCGCGATGGGGCACGCGGCGGTGGCGGTCAGCGACGAGCGGGAGCCGGTGGAGAACGAAGACCTCGTCACCTTCACGACGACGTTCGCGTCCGGGGCGACCGGCACGCTGTCGGCCTCCCGGGTCGCCTACGGCCTGGCCAACTCGCTCGGCTTCGAGCTGTTCACGGAGTCGGGTGCGGCCACCTTCGACCTGGCCCGCGCCGGGGAGTTCGGCTTCGTCGACGGCGCCCCGTCCGACGTGACCCAGGGGTACCGGCAGGTCCTGGTGGGGCCCGCGCACCCGTACCTCACCAAGGGCCTCCCCATGGACTTCCCCGGCGTTGGCTACGGGCAGAACGACCTGTTCGCGTTCCAGGCCCGGGCCTTCCTGGAGCAGGTCGCCGGCCTGGAGCGGCTGCCCCGCGCCCCCTCGTTCGAAGAGGGCCTTCGGAACCTCCGGCTGCTGGACGCGGTCGTCGCCTCCGCCAAGTCCAGCGGCGGCGACGTGGTCGTCGACGCACCCCCCGTTGGACCTCTTGGAAAGGACTGACCCGCATGAAGCTCGGTGCCTACACCGCCTGCCTGCACGACAAGCCCGTCGCCGAGGCGCTGCGGACCCTTGGCGACCTGGGGCTGGACAGCGCGGAGATCAACTCCGGCGGGTTCCTGCCCGCGCCGCATCTCCCGATCCAGCAGGTGCGCGCCAGCCAGGACGCGCGCGACGAGTACCTGGGGCTGTTCAGCTCGACCGGCGTGACCCTCACGGCGCTCAACTGCAACGGCAACCCGCTGCACCCCGACCCGGAGGTGCGGGACAAGCACGGCAACGACGTGCGCGAGGCGATCTCCCTGGCCGCGCTGCTTGGGGTCAAGCGGGTCGTCACCATGTCCGGGCTGCCCGCCTCCGATCCCGGCGGCCGGCTTCCCTCCTGGACCGTCCTGCCCTGGGACAGCGCCTACCTCGACGCCCGGGACTACCAGTGGGGCGAGGTCGCGATCCCCTACTGGAAGGACATCCAGGCGCGGGCCCGCGACGCCGACGTCAAGGTCTGCATCGAGATGCACCCCCACAACCTGGTCTACAACCCGGCCACGATGGAGCGGCTGGCCACCGAGATCAACGCCACCCACGTCGGCGCGGAGATGGACCCGAGCCACCTGTTCTGGCAGGGGATCGACCCCGTCGCGGCCCTGGACCGGCTGGGCGGCCTGGTGTACAACGCGGCCGCCAAGGACACCCGCATCAACGAGGCCGCCAAGGTGAACGGCGTGCTCGACGACCGGTTCGGGCGGGTCTCCCCCGACGACGCCGGGGCCGTCTCCCTGGGCGGCCGCTACACCCTGAGCCGTTGGCCGGAGCACTCCTCCTGGGACTTCGTCGCCGTCGGCCGCGGCCACGACGTCGCCTTCTGGACCGACTTCCTCCAGACGCTGCAGAAGATCGACCCGGACATGGCCGTGAACATCGAGCACGAAGACCAGGAGCTCGACCAGATGGAGGGACTGCGGTACGCGGCCGGGACGCTCCGCACCGCCGCCTCCCGCCTCACCTGAGCGGCGGGCAGAGCGAGATGGCCAAGGTTCGCTGGGGACTGCTGTCGACGGCCAGCATCGGTCGGCTCGTGATCGAGGCGACCCGCCAGGCGCAGCTTGCCGAGTTCGTGGCGGTCGCAAGCCGGGACGCCGCTCGCGCCAGAGGATTCGCCGACGAGCTGGAGCTGGACGCCAGCTTCGGCTCCTACGAGGAGCTGCTCGCCTCCGAGGAGGTCGACGCGATCTACGTCGCGCTCCCGGTCTCGATGCACACCCAGTGGACGGTCAGGTCGCTCGCGGCGGGCAAGCACGTCCTGTGCGAGAAGCCGTTCGCCACCAGCGCCGAAGACGCCGCGCGGTGCTTCGACGCCGCGGCCTCGGCCGGGAAGCTGTGCGCGGAGGGGCTGATGTACCGGCACCATCCGCAGACCGCGCTCGCTCGGAAGCTGGTCTCCGAGGGGGCGCTCGGCCGGCTGACGTCGGTGCGGGCCGCCTTGAGCGTCAGCGTCGACCCCCGGGACATCAGGCGCTCGGCCGAGCTCGGCGGCGGTGCGCTGCTGGACCTCGGCTGCTACTGCGTCAGCGCGGTCCGGCTGTTCGCCGGCCAGCCCAAGCGGGTCTACGCCGAGCAGGTCCGCGACGGGGCCGCCGGGATCGACCTCCGCCTGTCGGCGACCATGCGGATGCCCTACCACGTGCTCGCCCAGTTCGACGTGGGCCTGGACCTGCCTCGGCGGGACGAGCTCGAGCTGATCGGCACCGGCGGCAAGCTCACGATCCCCGACCCGTGGCTGTGCCGCCGGGGCTACCTCGAGCTGGAGCGCGACGGTGACAGCGAGCGCCTGCCCGTCGACCCCGCCGGCTCGTTCGGCCTCGTGCACCCCGACCACGACGTCTACCGCATCGAGCTCGACACCATCTCGGCCGCCATCGCCGGCGGCGAGCAGCCGTCGTTCGGTCGCACCGACGCGGTCGACCAGGCGACCGTGCTCCAAGCGCTCAGGCGATCCAGCGAGCACACCGTCCCGGTCGGCCTTGGCCTCGAAGCACCCCCGGCCGCGACCAGCAGGCGTGAGTCGTGAACGCCACGGGACAACCCCCATCCGGAATACCCGCCGTCGGCCGCTGGTCAGCCGACCCCGAGCAGGGCCCGGGCGGTGTCGGGGTCGCGGCGGAACTCGGCCGTGGTGGACCTGTGGACGACCTGGCCCTTGGCCATGACGCAGACGCTCGCGGCCAGCTCCAGAGCGACCCAGAGGTTCTGCTCGACCAGCACGGCCGAGAGGCCGCCAGCGACCAGCTCGGCGAGCACCCGGGTGACCTGCTCGACCACGGCCGGAGCCAGCCCGTCGGACGGCTCGTCGAGCAGGAGCAGGCGGGGGTTGCGGAGCAGCGCGCGGCCGATGGCGAGCATCTGCTGCTCCCCGCCCGAGAGCTGGTCCCCGCGGTGGCGGGCGCGCTCGGCGAGCCGGGGCAGCAGCTCGTAGACACGTTCGAGGGTCCAGCCGGCTTGGACGGGGCGCAGGCCGATGCGGAGGTTCTCCTCCACCGTGAGCGGGGCGAACACCCGCCGCCGCCCCTGGGGGACGAGCGCGATCCCGGCCCGGGCCACGGCGTGGGCGGGCCGCCCGGCCAGCTCGACCCCGTCGAGCCGGATCGAGCCAGCGCTCGGCCGCAGCATGCCCATGATCGCGTGGACGGTGGTGGTCTTGCCCACCCCGTTGCGGCCGAGCAGCGCGACCACCTGGCCGTGGGGTACGTCCAGGTCGATGCCGTGCAGCACCCGGCTGCGGCCGTAGCCGGCCTCCAGCCCGCGGACCCCGAGCAGCGGGGCCGGGTCCCCTGGGCCTGACGGCGGGGCCGAGTCCCCTGGGCCTGGCCCGGGGTCCCATGCGCCTGGCCCGGGATTCCCTGCGCCTGGCCCGGGATTCCCTGCGCCTGGCCCGGGACCCCCTGGGCCTGGCCCGGGGCTGCCGCCGCCGGCCGCACGCACTCCGGGCCCGTGGCCGTCCGGGCCGCCTGGCCGGGCTTCTCCTACCGGTCCGTCCACGTCAGGCACGCTCGAACAGGTCGGCGGCGCGGTGCGCGCCGAGGTAGGCCTGCTGCACCTCGGGCGAGGCCCGGATCTCGGCGGGCAGCCCCTCGGCGATCACCGCGCCGGCGGCCATGACCGTGATCGTGCCCGCGACGGCGAACACGACGTCCAGGTCGTGCTCGATCAGCACCACCGAGAGCGCGGCCGGGAGCGCCGCGAGCAGCCCGACGAACGCGTCGGACTCGCTCCGTGACATGCCTGCGGTGGGCTCGTCGAGCAGCAGCAGTGCCGGCTCCACGGCCAGCGCGATGGCCATCTCGAGCTGGCGGCGCTCGCCGTGGGAGAGCTGACCGGCCTCGACCCCGGCCCGCCCGCCCAGTCCCGCGAGCTCGAGCAGCTCGGCCGCGCGGGCCGCGACCACGGTGAAGTTGCTGGCCGGGCGGAGCCAGCGGCGGGCGACTCCGGTGCGGCGCTGCACCGCGATCTTGACGTTGTCGGCGGCGGGCAGGCCGTCGAACAGGTTGCTGCGCTGGAAGGTCTTGGCGATGCCGAGGCGGGCCCGCCGGTGCTCGGCCAGCCCGGTCACGTCGGCCCCGTGGACCAGGACCCGGCCGCCGCTCGCCCTGGTGGTCCCGGAGACCAGGTCGAGCAGGGTCGACTTGCCGGCGCCGTTCGGTCCGATGATAGCCTGCCGAGCACCCGCCCGGACCGTGAGCGAGACCCCGGCGACCGCCTTGAGCGAGCCGTAGTCCTTGCGCACCTCCCGCAGCTCGAGCACAGGCGCCCCACCCCCGTCACCCGGGGCTCCCGGTGCGCCCGCCGGGGTCACGGGTCCGGCCCCGTCGCGGGGCGACCGCTCGGGCGCCACCCCTCGAGTCGGCGGCCGAGGCCGGCGACGCCCCCGGGGAGCAGGTAGACGACCAGGATGAACAGGGCCCCGAGGCCGAGCTGCCAGTGGTCGGCGAGCACCGAGGACAGCTCCTCGCGCACCAGCACGAACACGGCGGCGCCCAGCACCGGCCCGTACAGCGTACGGACCCCGCCGATCACCACGACCACCAGCGACACCGCCGACAGCTCGAAGGAGATGTTGGACGGCGAGATGAACAGCTGGTGCTGCACGAACAGGGCGCCGGCCAGGCCCCCGACCGCGCCGGCGATGCAGAACGCGGCCAGCTTGCAGCCGACCACCGAGTAGCCGAGCGAGCGCATGCGCGCCTCGTTCTCGCGCATGCCGGCGAGCGCGCGTCCGAACGGCGACCCGACGACCAGCCGCAGCACCAGGTAGCCGAGGAGGAAGCCGGCGAGCACGTACCAGTACAGGGCCTGGTCGCTGGCGAGCAGCGAGCCGTCGTCGCCCGGCCAGAGCGACACCCGCGGGACCGGCAGGCCGTTGGCGCCTCCGGTCACCGGCGTCCACGTGAGGGCCAGGCTGTACAGGAGCTGGGCGAACGCCAGCGTGAGCATGAGCAGGTAGACCCCGCGGGTGCGGACGGCGAGCCAGCCGGTGCCGAGCGCGACCAGGGCGGCGGCGGCGACTGCGACCGCGAGCTGCACCGGCCCGTTGACGGTGGTCTTGGCGACCAGGGCCGCCACGTACCCGCCCACGCCGAAGAAGGCGGCGTGGCCGAGCGAGGGCAGGCCGGTATAGCCGACCAGCAGGTCGAGGCTGGCCGCGAGCAGGCCGTAGACCAGGATGTCCCCGAGCAGGAGGAGCCGGAAGTCGCCGAGCAGGAAGGGCGCGGCGACCAGCAGCGCGACCGTGGCGGCGCGGAGGGGCCAGGCCAGCCGCTCGCCGAGCGGCGTGCTCCCCGCCGCCGGCGAGGGCCTGGGCCCCTCCGCGAGGCTCACCGGTGCCTGCCGGCTCTCGGGCGTGCTCATCGTGCCGCGTCCCCGAACAGGCCGCTCGGCCGGGCCAGCAGGATCAGAGCCATCGCCCCGAACAGCAGGAACGACGACTGCTGGGGCAGGAGCGCGACGCCGAGCGCCTGGACCTGGCCGATCAGCAGCGCGCCGACGAACGCCCCCCGCAGCGAGCCGAGCCCGCCGATCACGACCACGAGCAGCGCGAGGATCAGCACCTCCGAGTCGAGCCCGGGCCGCACGTTCAGGACCGGCGCCCCGACCACCCCGCCGAACGCGGCCAGCACGACCCCGGCCGCGAACACGCCCACCAGCAGCAGCGAGACGTTGATCCCGAGCGCCGACACCATAGCCCGGTCGACCACCGCGGCCCGGATGACTGCACCGAGCCGGGTGCGCTCCACCACCAGGTGCACCGCGGCGGCCAGCACCAGCCCGAGCACGATGATCGCGAGCCGGTAGACCGGGTAGGTGTGCCCCAACAGGTCCACGCTCCCGCCGAGCGACGGGGGTGGCCGCACCGAGTGGAAGTCGGTGCCCCAGACGGCCAGGGCCAGGTTGGACAGGACGAAGGCGAGGCCCAGGGTCAGCAAGGCCTGGTCGAGCGGGCCGCGCCGCACCAGCGGCCGGACCGCGAAGGCCATGCCGACCCCGAGCCCCGCGCCGAGCACCACCGCCGCCAGCAGCGCCGGCACGAAGCGGCGGCCCTCGTCCACCAAGTGGAACGCCACGTAGCTGCCGAGCATGAACACCGCGCCGTGGGCCAGGTTGAGCACGTCCATCAGCCCGAAGATCAGCGAGAGGCCAACCGCCATGGTGAACAGCAGCATGCCGACCGCCACCCCGTTGAGCAGGCTGACGAAGTTGGCATCGAGCCAGTGCAGCACCCCGCGCCTAGCCCCAGTGCCACTGTCTTGCGGGGCACACGGGCCTCAACATGCGGCGTCTCCCCTGGCCACGAGCACGATGCACTCCTAGATGCAGCGGCATTCCGCCTAACCCGGGTCGGCCAGCTCGCCCAGGTCGCCGATCTTCACGTTGCCGAGCCCGTCCCCGACCTTCTTGACCTCGCGGACATAGAACGACTGGACCGGGTTGTGGGTGGTGGCATCGAGGCGGAACTTCCCGCGCGGGCTGTCGATCTCCCCCACCGACGCGAGCGCCTCGGCGAACGCCTCCTGGTTCGCGGTCTCGCCGCTGGTCTTCTTGAGGGCCAGGTCGATGAGCTGCGCCGCGTCGTAGGACTGCACGGAGAAGACCGTGGGGTCCTTGGAGAACTTCTGCCGGTAGGCCGAGACGAACCGCTTGTTGGTCGGGTTGTCGAGCAGGATCGTGTAGTGCAGCCCGCTGCGGACCCCGAGCGCCGCGTCGCCCTGTGCCTTCAGCACGCCCTCGACCGTGAACCCGGGCCCGACCAGCGGCACGCTGTCCTTCAGCCCGAACTCGGCGTACTGCTTGACGAAGGTCACCGCCTCCCCGCCGGAGAAGAAGGCGTAGACCGCCTTGGGGTTGGCCTTGCCGATCTGGGACAGGAACGGCTGGTAGTCCTGGGTGGTCGCGAACGGCGGGTGGACCTCGCCGGCGAGCTTCCCGCCCGCCTTGGTGTAGGCCTGCTTGAAGGCGTCAGTCTGCTCGTGGCCGGCCACATAGTCGGGAGAGACGGCGAACACGCCGTCCTTGGCCACGTTGTCGTACACCCACTGGCCCATGGAGTAGTTCGGCTGCCAGTTCGAGAACGAGGTCCGGAACAGGTACTTGGATTTCTTCTCGCGGGTGAGCGCGTTGGCGCCAGCGTTGGAGATGATCAGCGGCACCTTGCCGGTGTCGAACAGGTCGCGCACGGCCAGGGCCACCGAGGAGGTCACGATCCCCGACGCGACCGCGACCTCCTCCTGGCGCAGCAGCTTGGTCGCCTTCTGCACCCCGACCGACGGGTCCCCGCCGATGTCCTCGACGATCAGGTTGACCTTGCGCCCGCCGAGCTGGCCGCCGTGCTCTGCCAGGTAGAGCTCGAACCCGCTGCGCATGTCCTGCCCGTTGACGGCGTACACCCCGGACAGCTCGAGCAGCAGGCCGACCTTGAGCTCGTCCTTGGCCCCCCCTGACCCCGAGCCGCCACCGTCGGAGGACCCGCAGGCGGCCGCGAGCTGCGGCAGCGCCAGCGCCGCGCCGGCGGTCGCGGCCAACCTCATGAAGGTCCTGCGCTCCACCCGCACCGACCCTGGTGGAGCTGCCGCTACCGGCACCCGCGGGGTGCTGTCGTGCCCGACGCTCGCCGACATGGGTTTCCCCTTCTCCCCACCACCACCGCCGGACCGGAGGCCACGGCATGCCACTCTCCTGCGGCTCATACAACACCAATTCCAACCGCGAGGACAGCGTCCGCCCCGCGAGGACAGCGTGCGCCCCAGGGCTGGCAGGTGTGACGGCAGGGCTGGGCGCGCCCGGAGGCCCGCGCCGCGCGCTTCTCGCCCCAGGGCTGGCAGGTGGCCGGCAGGGTGTGCGCGGCAGGACCGGTGCGTCCGGAAGGAACCCGTTGGCCTGGGTAGCCTCCGCGGGACGCGATACCGGTCCCCGGTCGCGCTCAGGCGCCCTTGGGTCCCGGTCGCGCTCAGGCGCCCTTGGCTGTCTTCTGCGCCTGCTGTGCGGACTTCTCGGCCTCTTGGCGGCTGCGCTCGACGATCGGCGCGGTCACGCTGAGCACGCTGTGGGCGAACTCGCGCTGGGCGGTGAGGAACTCGGAAGCAAAGTCGAACACCGAGTCCACGACCTCGCCGGGCGTGGGGAGCTGGTCGGCGGCCTGCGGCCACGACTTCTGCGCCGGCACGAACTGCTGCACCGTCTCGGCCCAGCTGCGCAGGCCGTCGACGGCTGCAGCCTGGCTCTGGCGGACTGCGTCCAGGATCTGGGCCTGGGCGTCGGCGGTGTTCTTGGTGGTGGTTGCCATGGGGACCTTCTCTCCTACGAGGAGCGGAGCGCCCTCTGGTCGCTCCAGATGTGGGAACTATACTTTGCAAGTTACACTATGTCAAGCAAGCACTTGCTATCTCAAGCGGTTGCACAGCGCACACCCAGGAGACGTGGTGGGCACCGAGGACGCCGGTCAGTGGCGGTCGCGCACCGTCGCCCGATGCGGACGCCGGTCACTGGCGGTCGCGCACCACCGCCCGATGCGGACGCCGGTCACTGGCGAGCGCGCACCATCGTCCGGTAGAGGTTGATGAGCGCTTCCTTCTGGTCGTCGGACAGGCGCGCGTCGGTGCGGATGGCCGCCTCGACCGAGAGGTCGGCGTTTGTGTCTGCGGACTCGTCGTCGCCCTCCAGCAGGCCCGCCTGCACCAGCAGCGTCTCGGCGGAGACGTTCAGGGCCGCTGCGATCGACTTGAGCACCCGGACCGACGGCTGATGCAGGCCCCGTTCGAGCTGGCTGAGATACGGGTTGGAGACGTCGGTCATCTCGGCGAGCTCGCGCAGCGACAGGTCGGCGAGCTTGCGCTGGGTCCTGATGAAGGCGCCGAGCGCCTCCATCTGGGCTTTCCAGGGATCGTTCATGGCGACCAGGGATCATTCATGGCGACAGGCTGCAGGGGCTGGTGTGCGGGAGAGCAAACGTTGCTCAGGATAGTTAGCGGAGAGCGGCAACGTCAACCGGACGGCTCTCAAGTCGCCGGCGGCTATTGACGTACTACGCGCCTGCTTGGGATCGTGATCACCGTCGTCATGTCACGATCACCGTCGTTTTCATGTCACGATCACCATCGTCGTCATGTCACGATCACCATCGTCGTCATGTCACGACCCAGCCGTCGTCATGTCACGACCCCGGCAGACGGTCAGCTCGCAGCTCGAGGTGAACGATGGACCAGCACGAGGCGGTCGTCTCGGCCGCGCAGGCAGCCGAAGCCCTTGGACCCGAGGCGGACCTCGTCGCTGGCCTCGACCCGGTCTCGTTCGGGCGGGCCCTGGCCGAGATCGGCCTGGGACTGGCCCGCCATCCGGCCAAGGCCACGCTGGCCGGCACCCGCTACGCGACCCGGCTCGCTACGGCCGGTACGGTCGCCTGGGCCCGGGCGTTCGGCGCCCGCACCGAGCCGCCGCTCCCACCGCCGGCCCGGGACCGTCGCTTCGCCGACCCGGCCTGGACCGACAACCCGTGGTTCTTCGGCGTCCTCCAGGGCTACCTCGCGTCGGCCCGGCTCGCCCAGGAGCTCGTCGGCGCCGCCGAGATGGACGAGCGCTGGCGCGACAAGGCCGACCTTGCCGTGCAGCTCCTGGTGGACGCGCTCGCCCCGACGAACTTCCTGGCCACCAACCCGGCCGCGCTCAAGCGAGCCTTCGACACCGGCGGCCGGAGCCTGGTCCGCGGGCTCGGCCACTTCCTCGACGACCTGGCCACCAACCAGGGCCGGCCCCGGCAGGTCGACACCTCCCCGTTCGAGCTCGGGGTGAACCTGGCCGCGACCAAGGGCAAGGTCGTGTTCCGCAACCGGCTCATGGAGCTGATCCAGTACGCCCCGACGACCCGCACCACCTACGAGACGCCGCTGCTGGCAAGCCCACCCTGGATCAACAAGTACTACGTGATGGACCTCGCGCCCGGCCGCAGCTTCGTCCAGTGGGCGGTCGACCACGGCCACACGGTCTTCGCGATCAGCTACCGCAACCCCGACGCGTCCATGCGCGACGTCAAGCTCGACGACTACCTGCTCGAGGGACCGCGCTTCGCACTCGACGTCATCGGCGACATCACCGGCGCACCGCAGGTCAACATCGTCGGGCTGTGCCTAGGTGGGACGCTCACGACCATGCTGCTTGCCTACCTCGAGGCCACCGGCGACCAGCGGGTGCGCTCGGCGACCCTGCTCAACACGCTGGTCGACTTCTCCGAGCCCGGCGTGCTGGGCGCGTTCACCGACCAGGCCTCGGTCGAGCGCCTCGAACGCAAGATGGCCCGCCGCGGCTACCTCGAGGGCCGCGAGATGGCCACCACCTTCGACCTGCTGCGCGCCAACGACCTCCTCTGGAACTACGTGGTCAGCAACTGGCTGCTCGGCGACGACCCACCGGCCTTCGACATCCTCGCCTGGAACGCCGACTCGACCCGCATGCCGGCCGCCATGCACTCGTTCTACCTGCGGACCTGCTACATGGAAAACCAGCTCGCCCGCAACCAGATGGAGCTCGCCGGCGTCCGGCTCGACCTCGACGCGATCACCGCCGACCTTTATCTCGTCGGCGCCCAGACCGACCACATCACCCCATGGACGTCGTCGTACAAGACCACCCAGCTGGTCAAGGGCAACACCCGCTTCGTGCTCAGCTCGTCCGGCCACATCGCCGGGATCGTCAACCCCCCGAGCCCGAAGGCGCGCTACTGGACCGGCGACCCCACCCCACCCGACCCCGACGCATGGCTCGCCTCCGCGCGCGAGCAGCAAGGCTCCTGGTGGCAGGACTGGGCCGACTGGGCCAAGCGCCAGGGCGGGCAGCGCAAGAAGCCTCCCCCGATGGGCAGCGACGCCCACCCATCGATGGCCGACGCCCCCGGCGCCTACGTGCGCGAGCGGTAAGGCGACGAGGCGGGAGGAACCCCGCTCCGAAGGGCCCTGAGGGCGGGATCTGGGGCTCCGAAGGGCCCTGAGGCCGGGATCTGGGGCTCCGAAGGGGCCCTGAGGCCGGGACCTGGGGCTCCGAAGGGCCCTGAGGGCAGGGTCTGGGGCTCCGAGAAGGACCCTGAGGGCAGGACCTGGGTAGGATCGAACCGCGGCACGCCCCGCCGCGGTCGGACCGTCCGACCGCGCTGTCGAGCCCAGGAGGCACCCATGACCCCCGCGGACGGCCCCGAGCGCCAGCTGCCCGACCGGGTCCGCGCGACCTTCCCCGGGATCAGCTCGCGGGCCTGGGAGCACCCGGCTGACCGGGCCGCCCTGGTCGCGCTGCGCGCGGTGCCCGGCTTCGACTCGCTGCTGCGCACCATGGCAGGCGTGTTCAGCGAGCGGCGGCTGCGTCTGCTCCACCTCGCCTCGGCCGTGCGGGTGAGCGAGCGCCAGTTCCCCACCGTCCACCGCCTTCTGGTCGATTCGGCCGGCGTCGTCGACCTGCGCGAGGCGCCCGAGGTCTACGTGGTCCAGGAGCCTAGGGTGAGCGCGATGACGATCGGCCTGGACCGGCCGTTCGTGGTGCTCTCCACCGGGCTGCTCGACCTGCTCGACGACGAGGAGCTGCGAGTCGTCGTCGGCCACGAGCTGGGCCACGTGCTCTCGGGCCACGCCGTCTACAGCTCGGTGCTGTTCACGCTCATGCGGTTGTCGGGCGTTGCCGGCTGGGTGCCGTTCGGCGCAGTCGGCCTTCGCGCGATCGTGGAGGCGCTGAAGGAGTGGTACCGCAAGACCGAGATCTCCTGCGACCGGGCCGGCCTGCTGGCCGGCCAGGATCCGGGCGCGGCCATGCGGGTGCACATGAAGACGGCCGGGGGTGCCCGGGTCGCCGAGATGGACCTGGTCGCCTTCCTCGAGCAGGCCGAGGAGTACCAGTCGGCGGGCGATGCCCGCGACGGGGTGATCCGCATCCTCAACCTGCTCGACACCACCCACCCGTTCTCGGTCCTGCGCGCGCTGGAGCTCAGGCGCTGGGTCGAGTCGGGCGCCTACGAGCGCATCCTGGCCGGCACCTACCCGCGGCGCGCCGACGACCCCGGCGTCTCCCTCTCCGACGAGGTCAAGGCGGCGGTCCGCTCCTACCGGGACTCCTTCGACGCCTCCAACGACCCGCTGGTCAAGCTGCTCCGCGACCTCGCCCAGGGCGGCAACAGCGCCGGCACCTGGATCGCCGACAAGATGCGGGGCCGCACCCGCCCCGGCGACCCCGAGCCGTAGCACAGAAGGAAGCGCACCGACTACTCGCCTGGCGGTCACGGGCTCATGGGGATGCGCTGCCACCGCGACGCCAAGCAGCAGTACCTCGCGGTGAAGTCCAAGCATGACTACTGGAGCGTCCCCGTCATCGAGGAGGTCATGGAGACCTACCTGTGTCCGGAGTACCAGCGCCGCACCCCCGGCACCGGCTACCGCGGTTGATCTGTAGTCCCACAAGTCGCGCGTCCCGAAAGTGACGTCGGCTCCGACTCCGGCATCGGCGGAACACATGTTCCAAGCCGTCGCCCTCAGCCTGATCCGCCTGGACGCCTGGTGCAACGGCCACCCCGTGGACCGGACACGCACCAGCCACCTCGCCCGCCTCAAACCGGCCTGGCTGCATGAACCCGAATCAACCAGCAGGATCATGCATTCAGGAGGTGACTGTAGGGGACGGGACCCGTCCCCTACAGTCGTCGGTCTACCAGTGATGGCTTCAGCCGGCGGGGATGCTCACTGGAATAGCCAGCTCAAGGTCTTCGCATCGCCTGACGCCGACACGACGAACTGACCCGGGCCGGCCAGGCGGACGTTGAAGCAGGTCAGGCTGCTCGCCTTCTCCTGCTGGGCCCTTTCGGCGTACTTGGCGGGGTTACTGGTGGTCAGCTGCTGGTCCTCGCAGTCGCAACTCACAGGCCGGGTCGTGGGCGTCGGCGGTACGGTGGTGGTTGGCTCCGTCGTCGGTGTCGTCGAACCGGTCGTGGGGGGCGAGCCAGGACACGTTGGGACGGTCGTCGGCGGCCCGTAGACGAAGTCGACGCTATAGAAGCCAGGAAAGAGGTGGACGTATGGGGTGACGGTCTGACCTTCATAGACCTCGGAGAAGGTCGGGGAGAACGTCATCGTGGTATTGCCCTGAAGGATGAAGTACCCGGCGCCGCCGGTGGTGACTTCGGCGGTCTCACCGCTCGGAGCGACGAATCCAACTCCGACAAGCGTGTAGGAGGAGGTGCTGGTGTTGGTAACGCGGAAGTCGAGATAAGGCGCCCCATCCCGGCACCCGGACGAGACGACTTCGACGGAAAGGTCGGTGACCTGAGCGCTCGCGGGTAGGAACACCGCACCGAGTGCGAGTACGAGCCCCACGACGGCTACGAAGCCCAATTTCTTCGCGGCGAGAACTCGCTGTCGAATATTTGCCAAGGCGGTCTCCCTCGAACGACCGAGGAGGGTCCGGCCGAGCCGAGTCCCTGAGCCAGAGCCGAACCCTGCCGAGCGTGTCGAACTATGCAACTGGTACGAATTTCTCCCTTCTCGGACGCTAGAGGACGGACGGCGCATCTTTGGACGATTCGTGCGCAATAGTCAAGGCACCGGGGGCCTCTACCCCTGATCCAAAGATCGACAGTTCGTGCCGCCTCACCGCACACGCGTCCAAGCCGCCCAGTGAACGCCGGCCGGCACACCATCAGCTTCTCCAAGGGCGACAGCCTGGACCTGCTGCGGGCCGGGCTGGCCGCCCTGGGTCCTGCCAGCCTGACGGCAGGTGCATCACCACCCTGGCCGGCCGGGTGACCAGCTGGGGAACTGGCCCGCTGCGGCGAGCAGTCGTGGTCGACGGCTCGCCACCCGGGTGGGGGATGTCGACCGGGCCGCTGGCGCGCTGAGCTGCCTGGGCCGCTGGCGCCACCGGGTACCCGCATGAAGATCGCATCACCGACACCCTCACCTCGCCCGGTGTCACCTGCTTGACCGCGTCCAGCACCCGACCCGGCGGAGCGGAGACCGCGATCTATAAGCCTCGTTGAACTCATGTCTGGGCATGATCTCGTCGAGTCGCATCAGGCACCTCGGAGAATCCTCGGTCGGCGTGGCTCCTCTGACGAATGGGCAGGTGAGCCTGCGGTTGCCAACCTAGCGGGCCTGCTCAGCCGCCGTGCTAGCTTTGCCATGACCGCGGATCGGGGTTGCCACGAAGGCCAGACTTTCGCCGGTCTCCTGATCGAGGGCTTCACCGGTGATCACGCCTGCATCGTTGATGTCACCGGCGGAGACGAGGTGACCGGCAGAGCCGGGCGCAACGAGCGTGTTGAGGTCGGTCATGACACGGTCTTCCCAGAGGAACGCCCGACAGCCGCTTGCGCCGCACGAAAGGCCGACGACCTGGCGCCGGGCGTTGATGCCCAAGGCCTGGCTGGTCGTGTCTCCCGGGAGCGTGCCGAGATCGATCATGCCATCGCGTTCGGTCCAGAGGAACGCGTGTGCCTTGAAGCGGCCGCCCTCGTCGCCGGGCAGGTTGGAGAAGCCGACGACTTCCCCGCGGTGATTGACGGCCATGGGCGTATGCCAGGCGACGCCGCCGAGGTTGCCGATGTTGGTCACCGTCCCATTGTCCCAGAGCACGGCGTGACGGGCGCTGAACCGTCCGACGGCGTTGTCGCAGATGCCCGAGATACCGACCACCTGGCCCCGGTCATTGATCGCCGTGGCGGCGGTCACCGTGTCGCCGGGGAGCGGAGGGAGCTCCTGGATCCGGCCTTCTCGGGGTCCCCAGATGACGGCGCGGAACTGGAGGACCTGGGGTGGATTGCAGGTGGGATCCTGCACGGTGTTCTCCGCCCACCCGACCACCTGGCCCCGCTTGTTGACGCCGGTGGCAAAGCCATTGTTGCCCCCCAGCGTGGGAAGCGCCCGCATCTCGCCCGATTCCCATACAAACCCGAGACAGGTATGGCCGGTCGGCTCGCCAGGGAAGAATGCCGAGCAGCTCCAGGCCTCCCCCAGGGGATCGATCTCGGCGGTCTCGGCGATCCCGGCGATCACGCCCCGGTTGTTCTTCACCGGCCAGACCACGGAGCTGTTCGGCCCGCCGAGGGTGCCGAGGTCGACGGTCGATCGGTCTCGCCACAGCGTGGCGTGCCGGGTCTGGTCCCCCGACAGATTGGAGAAGCCCGCGATCCAGCCCCGGTTGTTGACGCTGCTGCCTCCGCTCGCGGTTCCACC
This sequence comes from Actinomycetes bacterium, assembly GCA_036000965.1. Taxonomy (NCBI): domain Bacteria; kingdom Bacillati; phylum Actinomycetota; class Actinomycetes; species Actinomycetes bacterium. The sequence continues at coordinate 6,414 of DASYUT010000177.1, read as the reverse complement.
GAGCGATGCGAGGTTGGTGACGTCGTACACGGTCTGTCTGTGGGCTTGGTCGGCCCGTGCCTGTGGCGTCACACCGGCGGCGAGGAGCAGGACGGGCACCATGAACGCTGTCCGATACACCGTTCTGCGGAGCTGATTGCGCTTCATCAGTGATCTCCCTTCTCGATGTGGAGCTCGCGGAACGAATGCGCGGCAGAGGGTCGATCCCGGAGTCGAGCCTGTCTGCAGACATCACCGATTGCTCGCCGTTTTCGGACAGAATCACGGCGTCGAGTCAGGCCCGGCGGCCAGCGTCAGCGCTTCTGGAGGGGCCAGACGCAGGCGTGGAGGCAGAGCCAGCGACCGTCGCGACGCTCGTAGGTGTCGACGTAGCGGTTGAACCTACCCGGGCGGGTGACGCTGCGCGCTGCGACGACCGCCGTGTCACCGTCAACGTGGACCCGCACCTGGTCGATGTCGATGGTCGGCAGCGGGTTGCCCTCCAGGTCCGTGATGTACCGATCTATGGGCCAGACCTCTCCAGTGGCTCCGTCGAGGTACGAAAAGCCGGGCGAGAGGATCGGCTGGAGAAGATCCCACGAGCCCTTGCGGAACGCGTCGACGAACCGCTCGTTGAGGTCCGTCAGGATCTTGATGTCATCCACGGCTACTCTGCTCCCTTGTCTCCAGTCCGCATCGTCGGCGGTGCGGCATGGGCTCGTCTTTGTACAGCAGGTCAGGCCCGCACCGTCCCGGCGACGGGAACCTGCCGCCCACCGTCGGCCATCCAGAGATGCGCCGCCGCCAGGGCCCGCCACGGCCGCCAGCGTTCGGCGAGCTCGGCGAGCGCGCTGTCCGAATTGCGGGCGTTGCCGGGGAGGGCGCGTTGAAGGCCGAGGTCGTTCATCGGCCAGGCATCGGGTTCACCAAGCCGGAGGGCAAGGTAGTGCGCGGTCCAGGGCCCGATGCCTTCGAGCTGGCTGATGGAGGCGATGAGCCGATCGAGGCTGACGCTGCGGTCGAGACGGACGGCGTCCTCGGCGACGGCCTGCGCGAACGCGCGGATGGCGCCCTGCCTTGCGCGTGTGAGCCCGAGGCCACTGAGGTCGGCGGCGGCGAGGGTGTCCGGCGGGGGGAACGTGTGGGTGAGGCCGATGCGCTGGAGTCCGGGGACCGGAGTGCCGAGCCGCTCCACCAGGCGCCCCGTGATCGTGTTCGCGGCGGCGATGCTGATCAGCTGACCGATGATCGCGCGAACGCCAGTCTCGAACGGATCGAACGTGCCGGGAGGGCGAACGCCCGGGCGGGCTCGCAGAAACGGCCCCATGATCGGATCGGCGGCGAGGTGACGTGCTGGCTCGTGCAGGTCGAAGTCGATGTTCGCGATGCGCCGCGCACGGTTGACCATGTGCATCAGCTCTTCCCAGTGCGGCAGATGGGCGCGAAGGATGAGATGGTCATCACCCCCCGGGTACAGCTCGAGAACGCCCGGGTCGCCACCGATCGTGATGGTCCGTCGATAGATCCCGTCCGAGGCATGCTCGACGCCTGGAGTCGCTCGTGCCGCGAAGTAGGTGACCGTCGCGCCCCAGTCGAGCGTGCCGTGGAACGGCAGGCGCAGCACGAGGCCGCCGTCGGCGACGAGCCGATCGGTCTTGCGGCGCTTCGCACGCAGCACGCGTGGCGACGCCCGGAACACGTCCTGGCAGGCACGGTTGAACTGGCGCAGGCTCCCGAAGCCCGCCGCGAAGGCGATTTCGGTAATCGTGAGATCAGTATCGTCAAGCAGCCGACGAGCGAAATGCGTCCGCGCCGAGCGTGCCAGCCCGTCGGGCGTCACCCCGAGGTGGGCCGTGAAGAGGCGACGGAGATGCCGCGCCGACACGCCAAGTCGGCGACCGAGCTGGGCCTCGGTTCCTCCGTCGAGCGCGCCGTCGAGGATCAGCTGCACGGCCCGGCACACCAGCTCCGGGCCGGTCCAGGCCACGGACTGCGGCGCGCGGTAGGGCCGGCAGCGCAGGCAAGCCCGGTAGCCTGCGGCCTCGGCGGCGGCGGCCAGCGGAAACGATCTGACGTTGTCAGCCCGAGGCTGGGCCGGACAAACCGGTCGGCAGTAGATCCCGGTCGTAACGACCGCGGAGACGGCGGGCATGATGTCAGGGATACCAGCTGTTCGAGCTCGCAGGCTAGCCGGATCCGGACATCGAGCAGTTCGTGTCGGATGGGCTCAGGATGCGGTGACCTGGGAGTTCCATACGCGACGAAGGCAAGCCCGCCAGTCCGGCTCCACCTGTTGGCGCAGCCTGGAAGCCGCCCGCAGCCTTTAGGGTCAGGTGACTTTGATCATCCTGGCCTGTGCTGGAACGCCGCGTGAGTCCACTGCCACCAGATAGTAGTAGCCCGGCGGGGTCAGGTTGGAGCTCGTGGTCAGCGACCACCCCGGTCCGCTTGACGTGCTCACCGCGCTGAGCGTGAAGTCGCCTTCCGCTGCGCCGGACTGGTGGGTGGTACTGGTGAGGCGGAACACCCGGAGGCGCGTCAGGGTGGTGCCGGCCGCCAACCGCACCTGGACCGTGAACGCCCGGTTGTGGGCGATGGTGGCCGGCGCCGAGGTGATCACCGGCCGGTCTGCCACGTTGACATACCAAGGCTCGAACCGCTCGACCAGCCGTTGTACCCTGCCGCGCGCCGGATTGCCACCCAGCAGGACGGCCCGGCCGGTCCTGTCCACCCACATGTTGGAGTGGTACTGGTGGGCCGCCGAGGTTGGAGCCACCGCCTGCATGCGGTTGGACGTCGGCTCGTAGAGCTGCGCCGTGTAGACCGGGGCGCCCCGCAGGTCCTGGCCGCCTGCCAGCAGCACCCGGCCGTCGAACAGGGTCGCATGCGACAGGTAGTACTTCGCCCCGTTCAAACTTGGCCCCAGCTTGTACACGGGGTTGGGCGAGGCGTAGAGATCGATCAGCGCCGTGGTGGCGACCCCGCCGCCGGCCACCATCACCTTGCGCCCCTGGCTGAAGGGCACGAAGAATGACGCCCCCTGATTGCGCCGGTTGGTGTCGAGCCCGCCCACTGCTTGAAAGCCGCCGGTCAGGGGCTGCAAGAATCCCACCCGCACCGCCAACCCACCGAACGCCACGCCGGTGAAGAAGAGCCGTCCGCCAGCCGTTGGCAGCATGTGGGGATAGGTTGGCACGCTCATCCTGTACGGAGCAACGCTCCAGGTGCGACTACGAGCGTGGTACACCTCCGGTCGGGTATTGAGACCGCCCACTTCGTTCAGGCCGGAGATCACAAAGACGTCGCCGTTGCCGAGCTCGGTGGCCCCTGGGTACCAGCGGCCACCAGCCATCGGGGGCAGACGGACAAACCGCTTGTTCACCCAGTCGTACTCATAGCTCGTCCGCAGACCGTAGAAGGGGTCGTACCGCTTGGTGCCCCCAGCCACCAGGATGTTCCCGTTCGGCAGCATGGCATGACCGCTGCAGAACATGTCGCCAGGAGTGCTCACCCGGTAGCTGTTGCACGTCTCAGGATAGAAGATGTAGCTCTGGAACTGGCCGGCCGCGAGCTGCGCCGGGAGGTTGCCCGACCCTGCCATCAGCAGCACCGAGCCATCGGGCAGGACCGAGGCGTGCACCGGATTGAAACCCTCTGGCAGCTGGCAACTCGTCCACCGCCCCGCCAGCGCGCCTGTCACCGCGAGCCGCCGCTGCTGCGTGGGCGTCAGTGGAGCCAAGGACGTGGCGAGCGCGCCCTGTTCACTGGCCCTCACCGCCGCAACCGTCTCGCGGGCAATCCGCTCGGCGTCACCCTGACCCGCCAGCACCGTTCCCGACGTCTGGCCCGCCGCCCCGACCGGCACCGCAACCAGCGCCAAACTCGTCACCAGGCCCACAACCAGGACCAACCGCACCTTCACGGGTTCGCCCCCCCTTCTGGCACCACCGGCACTACCGGCACTCCGGTGAGTGAACACGCCCGCTTCACAAGGACGCTAAGGAGGCCATTCTCGCGCGAAGTGCTAGAAGTGACAATAAGGTGACAATAACGAAAGCACCAGGAGGATCCGCTGGATTCTGGCGGATTCCGAGCGATCTCCCGAGAAGCGCGAAGTTGGACAACAGCTGCGTGCCTGACCTGGAGCGATCCGGCGTGCGAGGTGGCCGGTAGGATTGGCTCGCCGCCCTGGCAGGTGGGCCGGGCCGGCAAGGGACGGCCGTGGGCGCGGCGGGCGCACCCGGACCCTCGCGCGGGAGGAGGACGCGCCCATGACCACCACCAAGCCGGGGTGCGTACGGGTCAGGCTCAGGGTCGAGGGGATCGTGCAGGGGGTGGGGTTCCGGCCGTTCGCGCACGCGCTGGCGAGCCGGCTCGGGCTGGGCGGGTTCGTGGGCAACGACGCCCGGGGCGTGCTCGTGGAGGTGGAGGGTGAGCCGGGCGCGGTGGCCCGGTTCCAGCCGGGCCGTGGTCGCCGCCCGCTTCCACCAGGGGATGGCGCGCGTGGTCGTGGACGCCTGCGAGCTGCTGCGGGAGCGGACCGGGGTCGCTACGGTCGCCCTGTCGGGCGGGGTGTTCCAGAACCTGCTGCTCTCCGAGGCGGCGGTGGCGGCCCTGTCCGGGCGCGGGTTCCGCGTGCTCGTCCACGGCCGGGTGCCCCCCAACGACGGGGGCATCTCCCTCGGCCAGGCGGCCGTGGCCGGCGCCCGCGACCGCGCCAGGTAAGCCCGCCGCCGGACCCGCCGACCACCCCGCCTCAGCAAATTCTCGGCAGCGGATCGCCGATCAGCATGTCGACGATGCGGGTGCCGCCGAACTCGGTCTTGAGCAGCACGAGGGTGGGCGGGTCGTCCTTGACCCGGCCGATGACCGCGGCGCCCTCCCCCAGCGGGTGGGAGCGGAGCGCCTGGACGGCCGCGTCCGCCTCGCCGCCGTCCACCACCGCCACCAGCCGTCCCTCGCAGGCGACATACAGCGGGTCCAGGCCGAGGATCTCGCACGCGCCCCGGACCTCTGGGCGCACCGGGACCGTGTCCTCGTCGACCACCACGGCAACCTCCGACGCCCTGGCCACCTCGTTGAGGATGGTGGCAACGCCGCCCCGGGTGGCGTCGCGCAGGCAGCGCACCCCGGAGGTGGCGTCCAGGAGCCGGTCGACCAGCCCGGCCAGCGGGGCCGTGTCGGACTCGACGTCGGACTCGATGTCGAGCTCCCCGCGGGCGAGCATCACCGTGATCCCGTGGTCGCCGACGGGTCCGGAGACGATCACCGCGTCGCCGGGACGGGCGTTGGCCGCGCCCAGGGACACGGGCCGCTCGAGCACCCCGACCCCGGCGGTGGTGACGTAGCAGCCGTCGGCCTTGCCCCGCTGCACCACCTTGGTGTCGCCGGTGACGACCTGCACGCCGGCCGCGGCGGCGGCGGCTGCCATCGACCGGGCGATCCGCTCCAGGTCGGCGACGGGGAAGCCCTCCTCGAGGATGAAGCCGGCCGACAGGTGCAGCGGGCGCGCCCCGGACATGGCCAGGTCGTTCACGGTGCCGTTGACAGCCAGCTCGCCGATGTCCCCGCCCGGGAAGAACAGGGGCGAGACCACGAAGGAGTCGGTGGTGAACGCGAGCCGGGCGCCGCCCGCGGTGAACACCGCCTGGTCCTCGAGCGGTTCGAGCAGCGGGTTGCGGAACGCTTCCAGGAACACGGCCTCGATCAGGGTGTGGGTGGCCTTGCCGCCGGCCCCGTGGGCCAGGGTGATGCGCTCGTCCTTGACCCGTGCCTTGCGCCGCCTGGCCCGGTCGATCCGGTCGAGCACCTGCTGCTCGCGGCTGCGGTGCTCGGCGCCCACCTGGTGCCGGGCCAGCTCGGGGTCCTCATGGCGCTCGCCCGACAAGGCCTCCGCCACGGCTGCCTCGGCCCAGTCGGCCTCGAGCTCGGTCGCCCCGCAGGCGGGGCAGGTGGCCACCTGCTCGTCGGACTCGGTCTCGTGCCCGCAGGCCAGGCAGGCGGCCCGCTGCTTGACCGTGACCAGGTCGACGGCGGCCCCCTCGGCCACCGTTCCCCCGGCCACGAGCGAGAACGCCTGGTCCAGCGCGGGCTCGACGACCCGGTGCAGCGTCCCGATCCGGACGCGCACGCGGGTCACCCGCCGGCCTGCGGCCCGGCGCTCGACCGCGTCCATGATCGCCTCGCACAGCCCGAGCTCGTGCACCGTCCCCTCCCCTAGTCCTCCCGCTCGGCGACGACGCGCACGCGTACCGTCACGTCCGGATGCACGCGGAGCAGCAGGATCTTCGGTGGCTCCAGGTTGAACGCCCTGACGTCGAAGACCTGCTCCCCCTCCACGACCAGGGTCCGCTCGTCGGGGAGGTCCACGGCCACCTCGCCCTCGACGCTGCGGGTGACGCCGTGGAAGGTGAGGTCGCCGAGCACCTGGTAGCG
>DASYUT010000176.1 GCA_036000965.1 Actinomycetes bacterium | reverse complement strand
GGGTCGGCCGGGGTGAGGTCGGTGGCCGCAGGGTCAGCGAGCCGGCGGCGCACAGCCGCCAGCCACACCAGCGCCCAGTCGGCGGCGCTGGCCTGGACGACAAAGTTGCGGGTGAACCGCCCTCGGTCCCGGGCGGCCCGGCGGGCGCGCGCGCCCGCCTCGGCGTCCGGCTCAGGCCCGCCGGTCCCGGCGGTCGCGCGCAGCCAGCCGGCCGTCGCCGGCGGGCAGGTCCGGCCCAGCCGCGACCGCACCAGCCGGCCCTCCTCGCCGGCCCGGGCGGCCGCCTCGACGTAGCCGACGGCGGCCGGGAACCGCCGCCGCAGCACCGCCAGCAGCTGCCCTGCGTCGCCCCCGTAGATCGCGGCGAGCAGGGCGGTCTTGGCCCGCGCCCGGTCACCGCCGAACCCGTCGGCGGCCAGGGCGGCGTACAGGTCGCCGCCGGCAGCGGCCCGGGCGAGCCCGTGGTCGTCGGAGAGCGCGGCCAGCACCCTGGGCTCCAGCTGGCTGGCGTCGGCGACCACCAACGTCCAGCCCGGGTCGGCGACCACCGCCCGGCGCACCGCGTGGGGGATCTGCAGCGCGCCGCCGCCGCGGGTCGCCCAGCGGCCCGACACCACCCCACCCGGGAGGTACTCGGGCCGGAACCGCCCCGCCCGCACCCACGTGTCCAGCCACGACCAGCCGTACACCGCGTGCAGCCGCGACAGCTCTTTGTAGGCCAGCAGCAGCGGCACGGCCGGGTGGTCCACCCCGCGCAGGACATGGGATCGGGTGGACGGCAGCGGCGTCCCGGCGGCGGCGAACGCGCGTAGGACCTGGGCCGGGGAGTCGGGGTTGACACGCTGGCCACCCAGGGCGGCGTCGATCTGTTCGGTCAGGTCGCGCAGGCGCTGCGGCATCGCCCCGGCGACCGGCCTGGGCCCGAGCAGCTGGGTGAGGACCACGTCATGCACGTCTGGTCGCCATGGCAGCCCGGCCTGGGCCATCTCGGCGGCTGCCAGGGCCCCGGCCGACTCGGCGGCGACCAGCAGGCCGAGCCGGTCGGGATGCTCGGCCTGACCCAGCCGCTGCTGCTGGGCGGCGTGCACGGCCACGACCGTCTCCAGCAGACCGGCGCCGTCGGGCAGGCCAAGGTGATCCTGCTCAAACAGCGACGGCTGACCGGCTCGCGGCCCTCGCGACGGGTCGTCGGGCACCGGCAGGCCCCGCAGCCGGGCCCAGGCCGCGGCCAGCGAGCGGGGCTGGCCCCAGCGGCCCTCGACGGCGAGCAGGATCGCCTCGGTGAGGGCCAGGTCGTGGCAGCGGGCGACCCGCACCCCGGCCCGCAGCAGGGCCGGACAGACCTCGCTGGTGGCCGCCCACACCCACCGCGGCCGCCCGGCCCGCTCCCCCACCGCCGCGGCGACGTCCCGGACCGGCTCGACCGGGCCGGTCGGCGAACCGTCCTCCGCGACAGCCTGGAGCAGCCCCCCGCCCTCCCGGTCCATCACCACGACCGTCCGCATCCGGCAAGTCTGCCCACCAACACCGACAGCCACCCAACCGCCTCGGCGACACGTCGGCGGCGTGGAAGCTGAACCCACTCGGCCGGTCGCTCGCCACCCCCTTGCCTGCGACCGTGACGGTCGGCTCGTCGGTGGTGAGTTCACCAGCCGCCAGCTTCAGGAGATCAGCCGGTAGAAGCGCCAGTAGTCCGTCTGGATCGGGAGGATCTCGACCTCACCGAAGCCGGCCGCCATGGCGTAGCGGCGAAGCGTCCGGGGACGCATCACCGCGCCGGTGGCCGCGGTCTGTGGGTCCCCCATCGCGCTGGGCAGGCACGACACCACGCTCCAGCCGTAGGCGTAGCGATCCGTCTCCGGGGCAGGGGCGACGAACTCGTCCTCGACCAGCTCGTCGGCCACCACCACCGACCCTCCCGCGACGAGCATCCCGTGCGCTGCCCGCAGGGCGTCGACCGGACGCGACAGGTCGTGGAGGCCCTCGAAGATCGTCACCAGATCGTACCGGCCGGAGACAGTCTGGTCCGAGGCGTCGGCGACGGCGAACCGCACCCGGTCGGCCACGCCGACGTCCTGGGCGTGCTGACGGGCCGCGGCGACGACATCCTGGTCGAGGTCGAAGCCATCCACGGTGATCCTGGGATACGCCTGGGCCATGGCGATGCTCGACCAGCCGGTGCCGCACGCGATGTCGGCGACCCGCGCCGGCGGTTCGCCGCGGAGCCGCCGGTCGACCGCCGGGATCGCGGGGAGCCACTGCCTGCCCAGCAGGTTGAGGAAGAGCGCGCGGTTGAACTCCGCCCTGCCCTCTGGCGCCCACGGCAGCGGCGGTGGCGCGTCGCCGGTCCGGAAGGCGTCCAGCAACTGCGGGAGCGGCCGGCCGGCCCGCACGATGTCCACGCCCTTGTACGCCTCGTAGCGGACGTCGTCCGGGTCGGCGAGGACCGGGACGTGCTCCGGCGGCAGCCGGTAGCGGCGAGCCAGCGGGCCAGCTCCCGGCTCGTCGACCGTAAGGAGCCCGCTGCTGGCGTGGTGCTCGAGCCACTCCCTGATGTACCGCTCGGCCGTGCCGGTGCGCTCCGCCAGCTCCGACGAGGTGGCCGGGCCGCACGCGGCGAGCGCCCGGTACAGGCCGAGCCGTTCCCCGAGGTAGATGGTGTAGAGCTCCAGCGCCCCCAGGGCGTCCCGGAACAGCCGTTCTGCCAGCGCGCTCGTCGGGTCGGTCCGAGCGTTCCGCTTTTCCATGTCCATCGCGCTGCGATCCTACCCACACCCGCCCGGGCGCGGAAGCGCCGTCCGGAACTGCGACCGGTTGGCCAGGATCCAGTCCGGGATCACGCTGGTCCGCACAGGGTGGCTGCCGTTCAGGCATCCGGAGGCGCGCTGCTTGGCGCATCATGGCGGCGATGGCGCGATGGGCGACTGACGCTGCCGGCCTGGCGCGCGTCCAGGAGGAGCTGGCTCGGGCGGCCCCGCCGGCTTGGGCGCCACCGTCTGGGCGGCTTGTGGTGGGCGGCTGCTACGCCTGTTTTGCCAGGGGCGTGACCGGGGCGGGCGCCGCGGGCGACCCGGGCGTGGCCGGCGCGGCCGTCACCCGCGGCCGCCGGCTGCTCGCGTCGGCCACCGCCGCCGGCCCGGCCGGGGCTTCCTATCAGGCCGCCCTGCTCGCCTTGCGCGAGGGGGCGCTGCTGGAGGCTGCCGTCCGCGCCCTGCCGCTGCGGCCGGACGTGCTGCTGGTCAACGCGACCGGCCGCGACCACCCCCGCCGGGCAGGGCTCGCCCTCCACCTCGGCGCCGTGCTCGACCTGCCCACCGTCGGGGTGACTGACCGGCCGCTGCTCGCCGAAGGCGGCCTGCCGCCGGACACTGGCCGGGCGACCGCGCCGCTGCTCCTGGATGGCGAGCCGGTCGGCTGCTGGCTGCGGACCCGGCAGGGGGTGCGGCCCGTGGCCGTCCACGCCGCCTGGCGGACGGACGTGGAGACGGCGGTCGCGGTCGTGCTGGCCGCGACGCGCCGCCCCGCCCGCACCCCGGAGCCGCTCCGCCGCGCCCGCACCGCCGCCCGCGTCGCCCGGGCGGCCAGTTAGAGGCTTGGGGGACCGGGATCGACCAGATCGGGATCGACAAGATGTTGTCGTTGGGTGCCAGGCCCGTGGCGTCTACGCTACGGTCAGGCCGGTCGGGGAGGCCGACGCGTCGGCGTTGCCGCCGTCTGGGCCACGAAGCACAGATCCGGGAGGCAGGTGTGCCGATATTCCGAGAGCGTCGAGACCGGCAGATGAGCGAGGCGGCGCACAATGCGGGCGTCGAGCGGGACCTCATCGCGATGGTCGCCGATCTGTTCAGCCAGGGCAGGACTCCCGCGCAGGACGAGCGCGACGCCGCCGCGAAGCGGTTGCGGAGCCTCCTGTTCGGCAACAAGCAGCTCAACCCCGCCGAGCGCATGGGCATCGAGGGGCGGGTGTGGAGGCACTTCCGCAACGGCAGCCCCGAGCGTGACTACCTCAACGAGATCGGCTTCCTGAGCTGGAACTGACACCGCGTCCCGTGAGCCACACGACGCGCACGCTTCGACGGCCGACCGCCGACCCGCCACGGCGGTCGACGTCGATCCGCTACCAGCGGTCCCAGTGGACCATCGTGTCGAGCGCGTGGCGAGCGCCGGGCTTGAAGTCGGTGCCGATCGTGTAGGCGACCGGGATGAGGGCCGTCTGCATGACCGCGTCGTAGGGGATGGCGAGGATCTCGGCGGCCTCACGCTCGTGCCGCAAATGGAAGGTCGTCCAGGCGGTCCCGAGACCGCGTTCGCGGGCGGCGAGCATGAAGCTCCACGCCGCCGGGATGATCGACGCCCATCGCGACGCCTGCACCACCACCGGCGACCCGTCGGTCCTGCCTTCCACGCACGGGATGACGTGGACCGGCACCTCGTGGATGTGCTCGGCCAGGCGCCCGACGGCATCGCCGATCCGCGCCACGATCGGGTCGGCGGCAGCAGCAGCGGCGCGCCGCTGGAGGTACGGACCGGCGACCCTGCGCCACAGCTCGCCGAGCGCCGCCCGCTGGTCCGCGTCGGTGACGACGACGAAGTGCCAGTTCTGCGCGTAGCTGGAGGTCGGCGCCTGCTGCGCCAGCCGCAGGCACTCCTCCAGCACCTCGCGCTCGACCGGTCGAGTCAGGTCCAGTCGCTTGCGGACCGCCCGCGTGGTCGACAGCAGCTCGTCGGGAGTCAGGTTGAGCATCATGGCCGATAGCATCGCACGACCCGTCGGCAAGGGCGCCGCCTCGGCGTGGCCCATCGACGACGCGGGCGATCGTCGCGCACCCTCGGGAGGGAAAGATCATGGTGGTACGAGCGGTCGTCTTCGACATCGGCGGGGTGCTCGAGATCACGCCTTCGCTGGGTGTGCCGGAGAAGTGGGAGCGGAAGCTCGGGCTGCAACCAGGGGAGCTTGGCGAGCGGACGCACAGGGTGTGGGAGGTCGGCGCCATCGGGACGATCTCGGAAGACGACGTGCAACGGAGCATCGGCGAGCTTCTCGGGCTGGACGAGGCGCAGGTGGACGCGTTCATGGAGGACATCTGGACGGAGTACCTCGGCACGCTCAACGTCGAGCTGACCGAGTACTTCCGCGGTCTGCGTCCGCGGTACCGGACCGCCATCCTCAGCAACAGCTTCGTCGGTGCTCGCAGCAGGGAGCGGGAGCGCTACCACTTCGACGAGATGACCGACCTCATCGTCTACTCGCACGAGGTCGGAATGTCCAAGCCCGATCGGCGCATCTACGAGCTGACCTGCGAGCGTCTCGGCGTGCGGCCAGAGGAGATGATCTTCCTCGACGACACCGAGTGGGCCGTCGACGGCGCGCGAGCGATCGGTATCCAGGCGGTCCTGTTCGAGGACAACGCGCAGACCATCGCAGAGATCGAGGCCCGCCTGCGCGAGCCTGCCGCCCCACCGTCGTGACGTAGCGGTAGTTTGTTCGGTTAGGTTGGCTTGCGGGGATGAGTGGGTTGAGGAACAACGTCCGGTCCTGCCGTGTGAGTTCATGGTCCCCCAACGGCATGCCAAGACGTTCGTAAGCGAACTTGCCGGCCCGTTGACCGGGACGGTGCAACACGCTGGAATCGCCATGTTCGAGAAGCAACAGACTGACCTGTTGCTCGGCGACCCGGGGCCCTTCGCGACTCCTCAGCGTGTCGGGTCCAGCACGGCGACGTCTGGTAGTCGATCGAAGCCGGCGGCGTCGGAGCTGACAACGGTGCGTCCAGCGGCGGTGGCGGTCGCGGCGATGATCAGGTCATGGGCGCCGCGCGGCATGCCGGTCCGGCGCACGTGCGCAAGCAGTCGGGCATGTGCACGTGCGACGTCGAGGTCGTACTCCTCGACCGGGATGGTCGCCA
>DASYUT010000175.1 GCA_036000965.1 Actinomycetes bacterium | reverse complement strand
TTCGGCGACGGCGCGGCCGAGCAGGGCACGACCCACGAGGGCATGAACCTGGCCGCGATCTGGAAGCTGCCGGTGATCTTCGTCGCCGAGAACAACGGCTTCGCCGAGTCCACCCCGGTCGGCTACCACTGCGCGGCGAGCAACATCGCCGACCGCGCCGGCTCCTACAACATCCCCGGCGTCTCGGTCGACGGCTACGACGTGATCGCCATGTACGAAGCGGCGGGGGAGGCGGTGGCCAGGGCCCGCCGGGGCGAAGGCCCGAGCCTGATCGAGGCGAAGACCTGGCGCTACTTCGGCCATTTCGAGGGCGACCAGATCACCTACCGGACCGCCGAGCAGTCGGCCGCCTACCGCGAGCACGACCCGCTGACCTTCTTCGCCAAGCAGGCGGTGGAGCGCGGGCTGCTCACCGCCGAGCAGGTCGAGGAGCGCGACCGGGCCGCCGAGGCCGCGGTCGACGAGGCGATCGCCTTCGCCGAGCAGAGCCCGCAGCCACCCCCCGAGGACACGCTCACCGACGTGTACGTCTCCTACCGGTAAGGGGGTCCGCCATGGCCGTCACCACCCGCACCATCACCTTCCGGGAGGCGATCAACGAGGCCCTGGCCCTCGAGATGGAGCGTGACCCCGACGTGCTGCTCATGGGCGAGGACGTGGCCGGGGGCGCGACCGTCCCCGGGTTCGAGCAGGAGGACGCCTGGGGCGGGGTCCTCGGGGTCACCAAGGGCCTCGTGCAGCGGTTCGGCCGCGACCGCGTGCTCGACACGCCGATCTCGGAGTCCGGGTTCATCGGCGCCGCCGTGGGCGCGGCCGCGACCGGGCTGCGCCCGGTCGCCGAGCTGATGTTCGTGGACTTCTTCGGCGTCTGCATGGACCAGATCTTCAACCAGGGCGCCAAGCTCCGGTACATGTTCGGCGGCCGGGCGCGGGTGCCCATGGTCATCCGCACGATGATCGGCGCCGGCTTCCGGGCCGCTGGGCAGCACTCGGGCTGCCACTACTCGGTGTTCACCCACATGCCGGGGCTGAAGACGGTCGTCCCCTCCACCCCGGCCGACGCCAAGGGGCTGCTCGCCGCCTCCATCCGCGACGACGACCCGGTCGTGTTCTTCGAGCACAAGCTCCTCTACGACGTCACCGGCGAGGTGCCCGAGGGCGAGTACGTGGTGGAGCTGGGCCGGGCCGACGTGAAGCGCGCCGGCGACGGCGCCACCGTGGTCGCCATCGGCCGCATGGTCCAGCTCGCGCTCGAGGCGGCCGACACGCTGGCCGGCGACGGGATCGAGGTCGAGGTCGTGGACCCGCGCACGCTGTCACCCATGGACGACGAGGCGATCCTGGCCTCGGTGGCCAAGACCGGCCGCCTGGTCGTGGTCGACGAGGACAACCCGCGCTGCTCGATGGCAACCGACATCGCGGCGCTGGCGGCCTCCCGCGCCTTCGACCACCTGGACGCCCCGCCCCAGCTCGTGACCGCCCCGCACACCCCGGTGCCGTTCTCGCCGGTGCTCGAGGACTTCTACATCCCCACGCCGCAACGGGTCGCCGAGGCGGTGCGGGCCACCCTGTGAGCCGGGCAGCGCGATGATCACCGAGGTGCGCATGCCCAAGCTCGGCATGGCGATGAAAAAGGGCGCCGTGACCAAGTGGCTGAAGGGGGAGGGCGACCCGGTCGAGGAGGGCGCCGACCTGTTCGAGCTGTCCACCGAGAAGATCACCGCGGTCGTGCCCGCGACCGCGTCCGGGATCCTCGGCCGGGTGGTGGCCGAGCCCGGCCACGAGCTGCCGGTCGGGGCGCTGCTCGCGCTGATCGGCGCCGAAGGCGACCAGTTCCCGCCCGCCGGGGCGCCGGCCGCCGCCCCGGCCGCCGCCGCCGGTCCGGTCCCGCCCGCCGGGGAGCCGGCCGCCGCCTCTGGTCCGGCCCAGCCCGGCGCCGTCCCCGCCGTGTCGGGCGCCACCCCGGCCACGGGTGCCGGGGCGGCCCGGGAGGGCGGCGGGGGAGTGCCGGCACCGGCGTCGCCGGCCGCCCGGCGCCGCGCCAGGGAGCTGGGGGTCGACATCGCCCTGGTCCAGCCGGGCACCCCCGGCAAGCGGATCATGGTCGACGACGTGGAGGCGTTCGCCGAGGCCGCCGAGGCCGGTACCGCCGTGGCCGGACCAGAGGCGGCGGCCGGGGCGGCCGGGGCCGGACCGGAGGCGGCGGCCGGGGCGGCGGCCGGCGGCGCCGAAGCATCGGCGGCTGCCCAAGCCCCGTCCGGACGGGTCGTGCCGTTCGTGGGGATCCGCAAGGTCGTGGCCGAGCGGCTCACCGAGAGCCTGCGCACCACCGCCCAGGTCACCATCGCGCGGGAGGTCGAGGCCGGCGGCCTGGTGGCCAGGCGGGCCGCCTTCGCGGCCGGGTTCGAGGAGGCCACCGGGCTCCGCCTCACCTACACCGACCTGCTCGTCCAGACCGTCGCCGGCCTGCTCGGCGCGCATCCGCTGCTGAACGCCACCCTGACCGAGCAGGGCATCGTCGTGCCCGACGCCGTCCACATGGGTGTGGCCGTGGCCCTCGACCACGGGCTGATCGTGCCGGTCATCCGCGACGCCGCCCGCCGCCCGCTGGCCGAGATCGCCAAGGACCGGGCCGACCTGGCCGCCAAGGCGCAGGCCGGAACCCTGTCCCTGGACGAGGTCGAGGGCGGCACGTTCACCATCTCCAACCTGGGCAGCTTCGGCGCCGACGCGTTCACCCCGATCGTGAACCCGCCCCAGTGCGCGATCCTCGGGGTGGGCCGGATCGTGGACAAGCCGGTGGTGGTCGAGGGCCGGGTCGAGGTCCGGCCCCTGCTGTGGCTGTCGCTCACCTTCGACCACCGGATCGTCGACGGCGCCCCCGCCGCCCGGTTCCTGCAAGGGCTCGACGAGCGTCTGCGCACCGGCGCATAGGCAGGTGGTCCGACGGCGATGTCCGCGACGGTCGGCCTGATCGCGAACCCGGCGGCAGGGCGGGACATCCGCCGCCTCACCGCCCACGCGTCGGTGGTGCCCAACCACGAGAAGGCCTCGATCGTCCGCCGGGTGCTCCACGGCCTGGCCGCGGCCGGGGTCGACACGGTGGTGTACCTGGCCGACAACGCCGGGATCATGGCCGCCGCGGTCGACGGCGGCCGCCCGCCGGTCGCCATGGAGCCGCTCGGCCACCGGGCCCACGGCTGGGCGTCGGACTCCACCGCGGCCGCCGGCCTGCTCGCCGCCGCCGGGGTGGGCGCGATCGTCACGCTGGGCGGCGACGGGACCAACCGGGCGGTGGCCGCCGCCTGCGGCGACGTGCCGCTGGTGGCGGTCTCCACCGGCACCAACAACGTGTTCCCGACGATGGTCGACGGCACCGTGGCCGGGCTCGCCGCCGGGCTGGTCGCGACCGGCGCGGTCGAGCCGGACCGGGTGGCCAGCAGGGCCAAGCGCGTGGAGGTCGAGGCGACCGGGACAACGGACTTCGCGCTGATCGACGCTGCCGCCTGCACCGACCCGTTCGTCGGGGCCAGAGCCATCTGGGACCCGGGACGGGTCCTGGCGCTGGTGCTGACCCGGGCCGAGCCCTGGTCGGTCGGCCTGTCGGCCATCGGCGGCCAGCTCCGCCCCCTCGCCCCCGGCGAGCCCGCCGGCCTGTACGTCGAGCTGGGGGACGGGCCCGAGGTGGTCGCTGCGGTCGCGCCCGGCGTGGTGGCGCGGGTCCCGGTCGCCAGCTGGCGGCTGCTCGCGCTCGGCGAGCCGGTCACGCTCGGCGGCGGTGCCCGCACGGTCGCCCTCGACGGCGAGCGGGAGCTGGCCGTGGACGGCGGCGCGAGCGCGGCCGTGACCCTGACCGGCCCCCGGGTGGTCGACATCCGGGCCACCCTCGCGGCGGCGGCCGGCAGTGGCGGAGCGGAGGGTGCCCGGCGTGGCGGAGCGGATGGAGGCCGGCGTGGCTGATCTGGTGGCGTCTGGCGTGGCTGACCTGGTGTCTGGCGTGGCTGACCCGGCGGCGGCTGGCAGTGGCTGACCTGGTGGTGGTGGGTGGCGGTCCGGCCGGGGTGGCCGCGGCGCTGGCCGGCCGGCGCGCGGGCGCCGACGTCGTGCTGGTCGAGCGGGGCCTGATCGGCGGCACCTGCGTCCATGCCGGCTGCATCCCCTCGGCCGCGTACCACACCTCGGCCGGCCTGCTGCTCGCGCTGCGCCGGGCCGCCGCGCTCGGGGTCGAGGCGGGCGACGCCGCCCTGGCCTGGGACCGCGTCCAGGCCTGGGCGTCGAGGGCCAGCGAGTCAGTCGCCACCGGGGTCCGCGCCCGGCTCGCCTACGCCCGGGTCACGGTGGAGCAGCGCACGGCAACGCTCGGCCCCGGCGGGGTCGACGGCTACGAGGGCGTCCCGACCGTGGTCGCCGCCGGCGCCCGCTCGGTCGCGCCCCCTGGCGCGCTGTCCAACGACGCGGTGATGGGGCTGAGCGCGGTGCCCGGCAGCCTGGTGGTGCTCGGGGCCGGACGGTTCTCGCTGGAGTGGGCCGACCTGTTTGCTGCGGCCGGGAGCCGCGTCACCGTGGTCGCGCCGGACGGGCGCGTGCTGCCCGACGAAGACGCCGACCTGGCCGGGTTCGTGCAGCTCGCGCTGGAGGAGCGGGGGGTGGCCTTCGCCGCCGACGCCCCCGACGCCCCCGCCCAGGCCACCCTCTCGGCCGACACCCGCGAGCCCAGCCTGCCCGGCCTCGAGGTCGACGCCCTGTGCCGGACCCGCCTGCCCGGGGTGTTCGCGGCCGGGGACGTGACCGGGCCGCGCTGGCTGTCCAACCGGGCCAGCGCCCAGGGCCAGGCGGCCGCCGCCAACGCCCTGGGCGGGTCGGTGAAGGTCCGCGAGGAGCGCCTGCCGCGCAGCGTCAACACCCGCCCCGAGCTGGCCGCGGTCGGCCTCACCGAAGCCGAGGCGGCCGCGCGCGGCGTCGAGGTCGCGGTCGGCTTCGCCGACCTGGCCGCCAGCCCGCGGGCGCTGACCCTGGACCAGGCCGCCGGTGCCCTCAAGCTCGTGGTCGACGCCGAGTTCGGCGAGATCCTCGGCGCCCACATGGTAGGCGTGGGCGCCAGCGAGGTGATCGCCCAGGTCGCCCTGGCCATGGAGCTCGAGGCCGGCTACCTCGACCTCGCCCGGGTCGCCCACGTCCACCCCAGCCTGGCCGAGCTGGTCACCGACGCGGCCGTCTCCATCTGACCGCGAGGCGGGCGTGCGCGTCGCGACGATCGGGGAGGTCCGGGACGGGGCCGGCGCCTGCCGCCGCGCCACGCGCCGCAGCCCCAGCCCTCCCGCGACCGAGGCAACACGCGTGGCCCGGGTGCCGGGTCACCCCTCGGTCGGGCCGAAGGCCCACTCGGGCCGGTCGGCGCCAGCGGCCAGGGCGTTGGCCTTGTACCAGTGGAGCGCGGCCAGGATCCGTTCGCTGATGGCGTCGACCGGCCCGACCGCCTCGACGCGGACCAGGATGCCGCGCTGCCGGTAGAAGTCGACCAGCGGCAGGGTCTGGTCCCGGAACACCTCGAGGCGATGGCGGATGGTCTGCTGGGTGTCGTCGCTGCGGTGCTCCTGGCTGGCCCGCCCGGCCAGCCGGGCCAGCAGCTCGTCCTCGCCGATCTCGAAGAACAGGGTCAGGTCGAACGGTACCCCGCGGGCCTTGGCCCAGCGGTAGGCGGCCTCGGCCTGGACGAGCGTGCGCGGGTAGCCGTCCAGGATGTAGCCGCCCTCGGTGTTGGCCCTGACCACCCGGTCGCGGGTCATGGCGATGACCAGCTCGTCGGGGACCAGGTCGCCGCGGTCCATGTACGCCTTGGCGGTCCGGCCGAGCTCGGTGCCGCCGGCGACCTCCTCGCGCAGCGCATCCCCGGTGGCGATCCGGGTGAGGTCGAAGTGGGCGGCGATCCGGCTCGCCTGGGTGCCCTTGCCCGCCCCGGGCGGGCCGATCAGCAGCACGCGCATCCCCTGCTCCCTCCCCTTGGTTTGCTCCCTCCCCTTGGTTCTCCCGGCCGGGCCGGGCTCCACGTCGCCCGGCCCAGGAGTTTGCCAGACGGCCGACCCTTGCCGCGAGCGGACCGCGCGGGAGCGCGACGTCACCGCGCCGCGCGCCCGCGCCGGCCGGCCAGCGCGCGGCTCGCTCCTGGCTCAGAGGCGGGGCGCGGGCCGGCTACAACCCGAGCTCCTCGAGGATCGGGGTGGCGCCGCGCACGCGCTCGCGGGCGGTGGCCGCATCGGGGGCGGCCAGGGCCTCGTCGGCGAGTCGGCGGCAGTCGTCCAGGGTGTGCCGGCCGAGCAGCATCCGCACGTCTGCGATGGATGGCGGGGCCATCGACAGGCTGGTCACGCCCAGGCCGACGAGCACCAAGGCGAGCACGGGATCGCCGGCCGCCTCGCCGCAGACCCCGACCGGCTTGCCGGCGGCGTGGCCGGCCGCCGCGGTCATCGCGACCAGCTTGAGCAGGCCGGGCTGCCAGGGGCTCTGCAGGCTGGCGAGCGCCCCGACCATCCGGTCGGCGGCGAGCGTGTACTGGGCCAGGTCGTTGGTGCCGAGGCTGGCGAAGTCGGCCTCGGCCAGGATCGCCTCGGCGGTCAGGGCGGCCGCTGGGATCTCGACCATGACCCCGGTCCTGGCCACCGGTCGGTCGCCGAGCTGGGCGCGGAACCAGCTGGCTTCCTCGACCGTGGCCACCATGGGGGCCATGACCCAGACGTCGGCCGGGCTGCCGGCGGCGGCCTGCCCGATCGCGTCGAGCTGGGCGGTGAGCAGCTCCGGCCGGCGGCGCATGGCCCGCAGGCCGCGCACGCCGAGAGCGGGGTTCGGCTCGTGGCCCAGGTCGAGGAAGGCGAGCGGCTTGTCGGCGCCGGCGTCCAGGGTGCGGATGACGACCTTGCCGCCCGGGAACGCCTCGAGCACCGACCGGTAGGCGGCCGCCTGCTCCTCGACCGGCGGCGGGTCGGTGCGGTCCAGGAAGAGGAACTCGGTCCGGAACAGGCCGACGCCTTCGGCGCCGGCGGCCACCGCGGCCTCCACGTCGCCCGGGCCGCCGACGTTGGCGAGCAGGTCGACGTGGTGACCGTCGCTGGTCCGGCCCAGGCCCACGAATGCCGACCGGGCTGCTTCCAAGGCCCTGGCCCGGGCCTCGGCGGCCTGGACCCGCGCCTGGTCCGGTTCGACCACGACCTGGCCGGCCCCGCCGTCGACGATCACCTGGACGCCGTCGGCCAGCCCGGTGGCGCCCGTGCAGGCGACCACGGCGGGTACCCCCATGGACTTGGCCAGGATCGCGGTGTGGCTGGTGGGGCCGCCCTCCTCGGTGACGATGGCGAGCACGCGGTCGCGGGGCAGGGTCGCCGTGTCGGCCGGGGCGAGGTCGCGGGCGACGAGCACGAATGGGTGGCCGGGGTCGGGCACGCCCGGCATGGGCACGCCGAGCAACCGGGCGACGGTCCGGTCCCTGATGTCGTCGAGGTCGGCGACCCGGGCCGCCATGTAGTCCCCGGCCCCGCCGAGGACCTTGCGGTACAACCCGAACGCCTCGTAGACGGCGCGGGCGCCCGTGCGCCCGCCGCGGGCGTACTGCTCGACCTGGTCGGCGAGGCCGGGGTCCCTGGCCATCATCGCCTGGGCCTCGAGCACCGCTTGCGCCTCCCCGCCGGCGGCCTGGCCCCTGGCTTCCAGGTCGTCGGCGACCGCCTGGAGGGCCTCGGCAGCGGCCCGCGCCTCGGTGTCCGGGTCGGCTGCCGCGCCGCCCTCAGGGGGCACGGGAACCTCGCCGCCGACGCGGGCGACAGGCCCGACGACGACGCCGGGGCTTACCCCGACGCCCTGCAGCTCAGCCGGCATCGGGGGCGTCCAGGTCCTTGGCCACGAGGGCGGCCAGCTCGTCGAGGGCCTGCTCGGCACCGTCGCCCTCGGCGACGAGGATGATCTCCTGGCCGCCGCGGATGTCCAGGCCGAGCACGGCCAGGATGCTGCGGGCGTCGACGGGGTCGCTGCCCTCCTTGGCGACCGTCACCTTGACAGGCAGCTTGCTGGCGGTCTGCACGAACAGCGCGGCCGGGCGGGCGTGCAGCCCGACCTTGGAGCCGACGACGACCCGTCGAGTCGCTCCCATACCAGGTACCTCCTTGTTGTGACGGTGCCCTCTTCGTCGGGATGGTGCCTCTTCGTTGGGACGGTGCCTCTTCGTGGGGTTGGGATGCTGCCTCTTCGTCGGGGTTTGGGGCGGTGCCCTCATGGTTGGACGGTGCCCTCCGGGAGCTGGGACCACCGGAGGGCACCGTCGGCCGATCGCGCCACCTGTGCGACTGTGCTACCCGGTGGCCGTCGCGGTCCCGGTCGGCATGACGGCCGGCTCGGCCTCGGCGGGGACCCGGCGCCCGATCGACTTGGCCAGGGCCACCACGACCGCGGTCACGATCGTCCCCGCGACGATGGCGACCAGGTACAGCAGGGGCCTGCCGACCAGCCCGAGCACCCAGATGCCGCCGTGCGGCGCCCGCGACGTGGAGCCGAACACCATGGAGAGGCCACCGGTGACGGCGCTGCCGAGCATCAGCGACGGGATCACCCGGATCGGGTCGCCGGCGGCGAAGGGGATCGCCCCCTCGGTGATGAACGACGCCCCGAGCAGCCAGGCCGCCTCCCCGGCCTGCCGCTCGGCCCTGGTGAACAGCTTGGGGCGGACCACGGTGGCGAGCGCCAGGCCGAGCGGCGGGGTCATGCCGGCGGCCATGACGGCGGCCATCACCTTGAGGTTGCCGCTGGCCAGGCTGGCCAGCCCGAAGGCGTAGGCGACCTTGTTCACCGGGCCGCCCATGTCGAAGGCCATCATCAGGCCGATCAGCACGCCGAGCACGACGGCGTTGGTGCCGGACAGGCCGTTCAGCCAGTCGGTCAGCCCCTCCGTCGCCGCCGCGATCGGCTGGCCGACCACCACCAGCATGAGCGCGCCGACGACCAGCGCGGACACGAGCGGGATGACCACCACCGGCATGATGCCGGCGACCCCGCGCGGCACCTTGACCCGCTTGATGGCCATGACGATCGCGCCGGCGAGCAGGCCGCCGATGAGCCCGCCGAGGAAGCCGGCGCCGATCTCGTTGGCGAGCAGGCCGGCGACGATGCCGGGCACGAGGCCCGGCCGGTCGGCCATGGCGTAGGCGATGAAGCCGGCCAGGATCGGCACCAGCATGAAGAACGAGGTCGCGCCGATCTTGAACAGCAGCCCCGCCCAGCCGGCCTGGACGACCAGCTTGGACAGGTCGGTGACGGCGGGGTACTCGACGCCCTCGAAGGTCCCGCCGTTGACCTTGTTGGCGACCTCGGGGCCGCCGAGCAGGAAGGCGAGCGCGATCAGGATCCCTCCGGCGGCGACGAACGGGATCATGTAGCTGACGCCGGTCATCAGCCAGCCGCGCAGCCGGATCCCCAGGTGGGCCTGCTGGTCGACCTTGGTGGCCAGCGCCGGCGCGGCATCGGCGACCAGCGAGTCGGCCGGCCCTGCGGTGGCCGGGGCGGCCGTCACGCCGCGCTCGGCGGCCGTCTCGACCTCGGCGAGCACACCGGGAGCGTCGTTGATGGCACGCTTGACCGACGTCTGGACGAGCGGCTTGCCGGCGAACCGCTCGCGGTTGCGGACCTCGACGTCGGCGGCGAACACGACCGCATCGGCGTTGGCGATGTCCTCGGGGGGCAGCGGCTCGGCACCAGCCGCGCCCTGGGTCTCGACCTTCAGCTCGTGGCCGGCGTCCTTGGCGGCCTGCTCGAGCGCCTCGGCCGCCATGTAGGTATGGGCGATTCCCGTGGGACACGACGTCACCGCGACGATCTTCACTGTCCCAGCACCTCCTTCTTGATGAGGTTGACGACGGCCTCCGGGTCGGGGGCGGTGCGCAGCGCCTCCTTGAAGGAGGCGTGGATGAGCCTCCTGGCCAGGGAGGCGAGGATGTTCATGTGCTCGGCGCCGCCGCCCTCGGGGGCGGCGATGAGGAAGATCAGGTCGGCCGGACCGTCGTCGGAGCCGAAGTCGATCCCGGCCGTGCTGCGCCCGAAGCCGAGCGTGGGCTCGGTGACGTGCGCCGAGCGGGCGTGCGGGATGCCGATGCCACCTTCGATCCCGGTCGGCATCTGCGCCTCCCGGGCACGCACGTCGGCCAGGAAGCCGTCGAGGTCGGTGACGCGCCCGGCTGCCTGGAGCCGCTCGGCCAGCGAGCGGGTCGCCTGGTGTCGGTCGGCGGCGGCCAGATCGAGGTCGACGAGGTCGGGGGTGATGAGGTCCGCCATGGGCTCAGCTCCGTTCCTTCAGGGGTTGGTCGGGGTCGAAGCGGGTCGAGATCCGGACGGCGGCCGGGTCCAGGTCGCCCGGCCGGGGCATCCGGCTGCCGGGCAGGCTGGCGGCGGCGGCCCCCCAGGCGAGCGCCTCGGCCAGGGCCTCGGGCCCGCTGCCACCGCCGGCCAGGAAGCCGGCCAGCAGCGCGTCGCCGGCGCCGACGGCGCTTCGCGGCCGGTCCACCCGGGCCTCACCGTGCACGGCTCCGCTGGCGTCGACCAGCAGCGCGCCGTCCGCGCCGAGGCTGGCCAGCACCGTGCGGGCACCGCGGCGACGCAGCTCCTCGGCGGCGGTGACGGCTTCGCCGAGCGTGGTCACCGGCCGACCCGCCGCCTCGGCCAGCTCTTCCCGGTTGGGCTTGATGAGGTCCGGGCCGGCGGCCAGGGCGGCGACCAGCGGCGGGCCGCTGGTGTCGACCGCGGCCCGGACCGAGGCCGGGCCGAGCCGCTGGATCAGGCGGGCGTAGAAGTCGACGGGCGTGCCGGGCGGGAGGCTTCCGGACACGGCCACCCAGTCGGCACCGGCCGCGGCCGCCACGGTGGCGGCGGTGACCGCCTCGAGCTCGGCCTCGCTCAAGGTGGGGCCGGGCTCGTTCAGCTTGGTCACGGTACCGTCCGGTTCGACCACGCTGACGTTGGCACGGATCGAGCCGCTGACCGGGACCAGCATGACCGGGACGTCCTCCGGGGCGAGCAGGGCGGCCAGCTGGTCGCCCTCCCAGCCTCCGGCCGGCAGCACGGCGTACGTCTTGCGCGCGTTGGCGGCCAGCGCCCGGGACACGTTGACTCCCTTGCCGCCCGGGTCGACGCGCGAGGCCTGGGCCCGCAGCACCGCCCCTCGTACCAGGGCATCCACCTCGATCGTCCGGTCGACGCTCGGGTTCGGTGTCAGGGTGACGATCATGCGCGCACCACCTCGAGTCCGGCCGTCTCGAGCCGGGCGACCTGGGCGGCGCCCAGCCCGGAGTCGGTGACCAGCAGGTCGACGTCTTCCAAGTTCCCGAATCTGGCGAAGTGGTCGGAGCCGACCTTGGTGTGGTCGGCGAGCACCACCACCCGCCTCGCGGCGGCGATCATAGCCCGCTTGACGGCCGCCTCGGCCGGGTCGGGCGTGGTCAGCCCGCGCTTGAGCGAGATGCCGTTGGTGCCGACGAACGCCACGTCGACGTAGATCTCCCGCAGGTCCCGCTGGGCCCAGTCGTCGACCACGGCCAGCGTCCGGCCGCGCACCCGGCCGCCGAGCAGCCGCAGGGTGAGCCCCGGGCGGACCGACAGGGTGAGCGCGATCGGCAGCCCGTTGGTCACCACGGTCAGGTCCCGGTCGCCGGGCAGCAGTTCGGCCAGGCGGGCGGTGGTGGTCCCGGCGTCCAGGAGCACCGAGCCCTCGGTGGGCAGCTCCGCCAGGGCTGCCTTGGCGATCCGCTCCTTCTCCTCGGTCATGACGGCGTCGCGGGCGGCCAGGCCGGGCTCGAACCCCAGCCGCTCGACCGGGATGGCGCCGCCGTGGACACGGCGCAGGACGCCGTGGCGCTCGAGCGCCGTCAGGTCCCGGCGTACGGTCTCAGCGGTCACCTCGAACTCGGCCACCAGGGCGGCGACGTCGACCCGCCCGGCGCTGCGGGCCAGTTCCACGATGCGCTGCTGCCGTTGCTCCGCATACATGTGGATTCTCCGTCGATTAAGTCTGTGTTCCTATTCGTATACGGCTGTTTGTGTGGGAAGTCAATACCGATCGTACCGCAATCCTCGTACCTCAATCCCAGCCATGTCCCCTCAGTTATGTCCATTCAGACCGGGCAGGAACCGTGGTGTTGCCCTTCGATCCTCCTGGGTCGTCCTCCGGTGTCCATTTCCGGTGTCCATGCGAAGGTGGCGCCACGACCTGGGTCGTCCTCCGGTGGCCACGCGGAGGTGGCGCCACGACGCGTCGCTACGTGCGCAGGCAGGCCGCACGGGGCGTGTAGGCTGCCTCAGCTTCGCCGGTCATGAGAACCTCCCGGAGCCGGCAAGGAGGCTCTCATGACCGCGCCCGGGGAGATCTCAAAGGCTCCTGACAGCCAGCAACCGGGAAGTCCGCGTGCCAGGGCTGAGAGGGTGTCAGCTGGAGCCCACCCGCCGGACCTGACGTGGTGCATCCCAGCTGACGTGGTGCATCCCAGCGAAGGAGGCACGATGCCGGAGGCTTCCGCCCACCCTACGGCCGCCGACCTGCTCGCCGACGTGCAAGCGGAGCTCGAGCCGGTCGAGCGCGCCGTGCGCGGTCATCCGTTCCTGACCGCACTGGCCGAGGGCAGAGTGGCGCGTGACCGGCTGGCCGATCTCGCGGCCGAACAGCAGTCGATCATCGGCAGCGACCGGCGCAGCTTCGCGTTCCTGGCCGCGCGCTTCCCCGCAGCGCCTGCAGGCGACCTGTTCCTCGGGCTCGCCCAGGGGGAGGGGACGGCGCTCGAGCACCTGGCCGGGTTCGCTCGCTGGCTCGGCCTGGACCCGGCCAGCCTGGGCGACCGGGAGCCAAGCGCGCGGGGCCAGGCGTACACCGCCTTCGTGGCGTGGCTGGCGTTGAACGGGTCAGCCACCGACGTGGCGGTGGCGTTCCTGGCCAACCTGGCCGCGTGGGGTGAGAACTGCGGGCGTGTCTCGGCCGCGCTCGCCGGGCAGCACGACGCCGGGCCGGAGGCGACGGCCTTCTTCGACTTCTTCGCCACGCCTGCACCCGGCTTCCGGGAACATGCCTTGGCCGTGGTCCAGGCCGGGCTGGCCGCGGGCGACCCGCCAGCGCAGGCACGGCATGCCGCCCGGCTGCTGCAGTCCTATGAGCTGATGTTCTGGGACAGCTTGATGGACCCCTGGCCACCCGCCCCAGCAGGCGCGCCATGAACCACCGCTCGGCAGGCCGGTTGGCACTCCGCGTCGCTCGACGGCGAGGTCGTCGCCCCTCCCGATCTCCTCCCAGCTGCCGCCAAAGCCTCGCCACCAGGGTTGGCGCCTCCGTGGAATGGGAACTCAGGAGCATCGGCGCACATCAAGGAGCCGCGGCATGGGTCTGGCCCAGGGGAGCGAGCAGCGCAGTGGGGCAGGCGTGAGGCTGGAGCTCGACATCTCCCTCTCGCCTGGGCGGGTCGCTCGCCTCCTGGCACTCGTGGTGGCAATCCTCACGCTGCTCTCCGCCATGGGGTGGCTCGCGGTGCTCCTCCTGCCGGACTTTCCCTTGCGGGACTTCACCGCGCGCCTGTTCGACGTGGACAAGGAGATGAACATCCCCTCCGTCTACTCGACGCTCGCGATCCTCGCCTGCTCGGCCCTGCTGGCAGTGATCGCACGGTCGGAGCGGCTGGTGAGGGGCTCGCGCCATGGCCGTCACTGGCGGCTCCTGTCGCTGGTCTTCCTCGGCCTCGCCTTCGACGAGCTGCTCAGCTTCCACGAGGAGCTGGTCGGCCGTCTCGACCTCGGCGCGTTCAGCAGGTTCACGCTGTTCTCGTGGGTGGTCGTCGGAGCCGGCCTCGTGGTCGCCGCCGCCGTCGTGTTCAGCGGGTTCCTCATGCGCCTTCCAGCGGCCACGAGGCGCCGGTTCCTGCTTGCCGGAGCGTTGTTCGTCGGTGGCAGCCTCGGTGTGGAGGTGGTCGGCGGCCATTTGGCGAGCCTGGATGGAAAGGACACCCTCGCCTACATGGTCGCAACCCACGTCGAGGAAGCCCTCGAGATGGCCGGGATCGTCGTCTTCCTCTACGCTCTGCTGTTGTACCTGCGGCGGGTCACGCACACGGTCGTGGTGGAACTCCACCTCGACGGCGAGGGCCCTCTCGGCAGGACGACCCTGCCGGACCAGGGGCACGAAGGGACGAACAGGGGGGTGACCCATGGCACAGACCCGGCGTCACGAGGCTGAAGGGCCCACGCCGGCCGGTGGGCTCATGGCGCTCGAGGGGACGGGGTTCGGCGAGGCGTTCCGGCGGCGCCAGCCGGTCGAGTTCGGCCACAGGCTCGCCGACCACCCGCTGTTCACCCTGGAGGCGATCGCCGACCTGGCCGACGCCCTGCCGAGGGACTCGATCATCTACGACACGGCGGACCAGGCCCTGCTCGTCCCGGAAGGAGGGCCGCCCCGCGGCGCGCTCGACCGGCCCGGGGACGTCGTCCGCCTCCTCGACCAGAACCGCTCCTGGCTGACCCTGCTGAACATCGAGCAGCACCCGGCCTACGCGAAGCTGATGGACGACTGCCTCGACGAGGTCGAGCCCCACATCGCCGCGCGCGGCGTGGACATGCGCAGGCGGGTCGGGTTCGTGTTCGTGTCGTCGCCGAGTTCGACGACCCCCGCGCACTTCGACATCGAGCACAGCCTCATCATGCAGATGCACGGCCAGAAGCGGCTGACGTTCGGCAGGTTCGAGACGCCCCAGGCCGAGCAGCACGAGGTCGTGCGGTACTGGGACGGCTCCCACGGACGCGTCGAGGCGCTACCGCCCGAGCTCGTCTCGTTCGACCTGACGCGGGGCGCCGGCGTCTACATCCCGCCGGTCACTCCCCATTGGGTGCGCAACGGGGACGCGGTGTCGGTCTCGGTCACCCTCACGTTCTTCACGCCCGACACCGACCGGGAGTCGCTGGTGCAGGCGTTCAACGCGCGCCTGCGGCGCATGCGCCTGTCGCCCAGGTGGCCGGGGCAGTCACCGCTGGTGGACCGGGCCAAGGTCACCGCCATGCGCGCGTACGCCCTGCGGCACCAGCTGCGCCGCGGCCAACGGGGCAGGAAGCGCGCGCCGGTGACGTAGCCGCGTGCGGAGGTGACGTAGCCGCGTGCGGACCTGCCGGAGGAGGCGCCCCGCCAGCGTCCGCACCCGGGTGCCGAGGACCAGCGCGGCCAGTGCCAGGCGCCCGGCCGACCCGTGCGCGGCCTGGAGCCGCACGATCTCCCGCGCGGCCGAGGCGAAGTTCGCCTTGTACGGCTCGTCGCCCCGGAGAAGGTCGACCTCGGTCAGCCCGTGCCGGCAGGCGTCCTCGACCACCTTGGCGAGCAGGACGGTCGCCGCGTTGCGCCAGCGGTGCGCGGACAGCCGTCCGCTCTGGTAAAGGCTCACCCGGCCGGCGAGTTCGAAGCAGCTCACCGCGGCGACGACCACCTCGCCCGCGGCGAGCTCGTGGAGCACGACCTCGCCGCGCGACGCCCCGGCCCGGCTGGCCGCCGCGAACTGGTCGTAGGCGGCCAGGAAGTTGGACCGCTCACCCCACTGCGCGCCGTGCAGGCGCCGCAGGGTGGCGAGCGCGGCGTCGACCGAGCCGTCTCGGAGCACGCGGTGCTCGGCCGCCTCCTGCTCGAGCCGCCGGGTGGCCTTCCGGAGCGTGGCGCGGAAGCCCCGCGGGCGGGTGCGCAGCCAGTCGCCGGGGTCTGCCGCGAGAGGCGCCCATGGGGCCACGGCGACGACCTCGCGGCGCACCCGCCCGGGAAGCGCCGCCGCGAGGCGGGAGCCGCCGGCCACGCCCTCGAGGTCCAGCACCCGCGACCCGGGCCGGCGCAGCCAGGCGGCCAGCGCCGCGAGCACGTCCTGCTCGCGGCCGGGGAGCGCGACGACGTCGAGGTGGTCGGGGCAGAGGGCGCCCGCGCCCATCACGCGCAGGCGCGGCACGCCGAGCCACCGCTCCTCTTGCAGAGCGAGCCCGCCGGCCAGCTCATCCCCGTCCATGACCAGCAGGAAGCGGGGGACGCCGCCCGCGGTCTGCTCGAGCCACCACGAGCGCAGGAACGGAGAGGGCAGGGGCAGGCGCTCGACCAGGGCGTCCCAGGCGCGCTCCAGCGCGCCGAGGCGGGGCTGCACGAGAAGCTGCAGGCCGCTTTGGTCGCCCATGCGCCGTCCTTTCGAGCCGCCGCACTACGCCTGGCGCCCCGGCTGGCCGCCCACCGGCCAGCGGATTGTAGGGGACGCGGCCGCACCGGTCCACGGCACGCCGGTGTCCCGGTTGGCAGGTTCCGGCCGCTGCTGTAGGGTCAGCCACGGACCGTCTCCCCTGCTGCTGTGATCGCCGTCAATGACCGAGCCCTCCACCACGGCGCCGGACCGCCCGCTGGACGTCGCGGTCATCATCCCTGCGTTCAACGCCGCTCACTACCTGGACCAGACGCTTGCGTCGGTCGCCGGCCAGACCCGCGCCCCGGTCGTGGTCGTGGTCGCCGACGACGGCTCGACCGACGACACGGCCGAGCGGGCCCGGCGCTGGCAAGGCCACCTGCCGGTCGAGGTCGTGCGCCTGGCGCGCAACGTCGGGCCCGGGCCGGCGCGCCATCGGGCGATCCTGGCCACCGACACCCCCGTGCTGGCGATGCTCGACGCCGACGACCTGTGGTTCCCCGACCATCTGGAGACGATGACGGCGGCGTACGAGCGCGCCCCCGGGCTGGTGAGCGCGCGGGAGTTCGCCTGGATCCCGGGGCGCGGGATCGACCTGGCGCGGCGGCGGGCGCGGCCGCCGATCCCCACCGACCCGGAGGGCCAGCTCGCCGCGCTGCTGCAGTACAACTACGTCAGCTTCGGGTTCTTCCCACGCACGCTGTACGAGCGGGTGGGCGGCTTCCGCAGCTTCCTGGGCACCGAGGACTGGGACCTGTGGATCAGGATGCTGCGGAGCGGCGCGAGGCTGACCGAGGCCTCCCACCCGACCGCCCTGCACCGCGTCCGCTCGGGCAGCCTCTCGGTCGACCCGGCGCCCATCGTGGAGCACGGCATCGCGGTGCTCACCGCGGCGGCTGCCGAGGCGAGCTCACCATGGGAACGGGCGGCCGCCGAGCGCGGGCTCCGCGCGCTGCGCGCCAGGAAGCGGTACCACGACGTGTGGTCCCTCGCCGGCGACGGCCACCCCTGGCGCGCGCGGCTCGCGGCCTTGCAGGGGCTGCGGGGCGGTGGCTTGAAGCTCACCCTCGGCCTGGCCGCGATGGCGGTCGCGCCCCGCACCTCTCTCCAGCTCGACCGGGCCACCAGGCGCTACCGCGTCTTCACCGTGGAGTGAAACGTCCCGGTCATCGAGTGAGGTGGGTGCGCAGCCGCCGGACGTCGGCGCGTAGCGCCGGCATCAGGAGCCAGGCCGCCGCGGCGTAGGCGAGCGTGAACGAGGTGCCGAGGAGCAGCAGCGTCGGCCAGGTCGCGTCCGCCGCCCAGACGCCGCCGAGCGTCCGCAGGCCGAGCACCACGGCGCCGCCGAGGGCCACCGCCACGGCGAGCCGGCCGAGGACGGCGGCCACCACGCCTGGACGGACCCCGACGAGCCGCCGGGCGGCCTCGGCATAGGCGACGAGCAGCACGCCGGCGACCACGGCCTGGGCCCCCGCGACGGCCGTGATGCCCTCGGGGGCCACGAGCAGGACCAGGCAGGCGAGCAGGACGAACCAGCAGGCACGCAGGGCGGCGTCGGCGCCCGGGTGCCCCGTGGCCGCAAGCAGCGGGGTCATGAAGTGCGCGGCCGACCGCAGGCACACGTAGAGCCCGAGCACGCGGGCGGTGGCGACGGACGGCTCCCACTGGCTGCCGAGCACCTGCACGCCCGGGGCGAGGAACAGCAGCCCGCCGGCGAGCAGCACGGTCAGCGCCATCCCCAGGCGCAGCGTGGAGTAGAAGGCGTGGCGTACCCGTTCGAGGTCGGGGGCCGCCCGGGCGTAGAAGGGGAAGCTCACCCCGGCAAGCACGTAGGTCACCACGAGGAACGGCAGGATGGCGACGCGGAACGCCAGCGTGTAGTAGCCCAGCGCCACCGGCCCGAGGAGCCGCCCGACGAGCGCGTAGTCGACGTTCTGCAGCGAGAACTCGAACACCTCCGAGGTCAGCGAGTGCCGCGCGTACCGCCACATCGTCACCGCGAGACCACGGTCCCAGCCAAACCCGAACCGCTCGGGGAGGACGACGAACACGAGCGCGAAGACCAGCACCTCACGCACGGCGTCGCCGACGACCACCGACCAGACGCCTCTGCCGCTGAGCACCGCGCCGATGGTGACCAGCCCCCCGGCGACGCTGCCGACCGCCTCGGGCACGAAGCGTCTGCCGAACGCCAGCTCACGGGTGAGCATCGCCAGCGGGACCCGCACGGCGGTGCCCACGGCGATGACGAGCGCGTAGGCGCGGATCGGGCCGGTGGCCTCCGGGACGCGGAAGAACGCCGCCACCGCCGGGGCGGCGGGGAGCAGGGCGAGCCCCAGCAGCGTGCCGAGGACGGTCGTGATCGTGAAGGCCGTCCTGGCCGCCTGCCTGATCCGGTCACGCTGGTAGACCACGGCGTCGCCGAACCCGTAGCCGCCGAAGATGACCAGGGCGTTGCGGGCCAGGCCGAGGACGCTCAGGATGCCGAACTCCCGCGGGCTGAGCCGCTGCGCCAGCATGGCGAGGACGACCAGCAGGACGAGCCGGTTGACCCATGAGCTCGCCCCGACCCAGAGCGTGCCCCGCACGGCCCGCCGGCCGAGGCTCAAGAGCGGTCTCCGGCCGTCTCCGCACCCGTGAGTACCATGCCGCTCATGGGCGGCAAGGTCACGGTCGTCGCGGCCGACCCGTCCGGCCTGTGGTACTCGGCGCCGAGCTCGAAGCGCTGCGACGCCGACGGCGACGGGTTCACCACGGCGATGCCGGCGGCGTAGCGGCGCTGCCAGCCCACACCGACCCGCACCCGCGCGGCGTCGGACGGCGCGCCGAGGTCCGGGCCCCAGGCCGGCGAGAACCCCGCCGCGGGATCGCCAAGGACGTTGTACCCCCAGCCGCCGTCCAGCAGGCCGTCCCACACCAGCCAGAAGCTCGCGACCGCGTACTGCTGGTCGGCGGCTGCGCCGTTCGGGCCCGGCCCGTCATAGGTGTTGGCGATGAACGGTCTGCCGAGCGCCTCCACCTGCTGTGCGAGCGTGGCGCCCGCCTCCCACGCCGCGCCGCCGTGGCCCGGCCCTGCGCCCTTCCAACGTGTCCAGAACTCCCGGAAGAAGCCGGAGCTCGCGCGCGCGATCGCCAGCGCCCTGCCGCGGTGCGCCGGCGTCCCAGGGTCGGCGCCGACGTTCGGGACGACGAGCAGGCCGAGCCGCTTCGCGCCCGGGCCGATGCGGCGCATCGCCCCGACCATGGCGTCGCCGTAGGCGGCGTCGGTGGGGTACTCGTCCAAGGGCGTGCCGCTGGCCTCACCCAGCCCGTGCCCGGGGTAGACGTTGGCGTCGTCGCCGAGGACGCCGTCGTAACCGTCGGCCTTGATCCGCGCCAGGCGGCGCAGGCACTGCGCCTGGTAGGAGCTGCGCCCGACGTTGCCCGGGTCGAGGTAGGCGTACTCGTCGTGGAACGACAGCACGTTCCCGGCCCGGTCGTGCAGGTGCCAGGCGTCGCCCGGGGCCACGGCGTCGTGGGCGGCCGCCTCCTCCTGGGTGACGCAGGTCGACGGCCTGCCGTCGGTGTGCGGCCCGGCGATCATGGCCCCGATGTTCTGGTAGGCCAGCACCCTGGCGCCGGGGTTGGCCGCCTTGATCCGCTCGAGGGGGCAGGCGGCGTCGCGGGTGGTGTACCACTGCACGACGATGTACCGGTAGCGGCCGGCACCGTCCCCGTGGCAGGCATGGCGGTTCTCCCCGTGGTCGAGGAGCAGCCAGACGCCGCGCCGGTACGGGCCCGGGATGCGCGGGTCGGCGCCTGGCCCCGGGCCCGACCCGCGCACCGACGGCGCCTGGGTCTCGCAGCCGCCGACCGTGAGCAGGAGCACGAGGCAGAGGCCGACAAGGCCCCGCCACCCTGAGGACCCTCCGCTTGGTAGCTTTTGCAAGCTGGACCCCTCTGGCGTGCAAGCTCGACCCCTCTGGCCTGGGCAGGCTCCTTCCAGGATGCCAGTGTTGCCGAGCGGCGGGCCCTAGTCGCGGCCGGACGCCCGCTCGGCGTACGCGTACCTGTACGGGGAGTAGCGGCCGACACGCCTCGAACTCATCGTCAGGATGAGCCCGAGCACGGGCACACCGACGGCGTCGAGCCCGTGGAGGGCGTGGCGGAGCTGCTCCGCGGAGGTTGCACCCGCCCGGACCAGGAGCACGACCCCGTCGGTCATCGCGGCCAGCAGCCGGACGTCGGCGGCGGCTGACAGCGGCGCGCTGTCGACGATCACGAAGTCCGCGAACTCGTTCAGCTTGGGTACCACGTGCACGTACTGCCCAACGATCTCGCTCTGCCGCTGCGGCCGCGGGCCTGCCGTGAGGACGCTGACCTTGGGGAAGCTGGTGGTCTGCAACGCCGTCTCGACGTCGACGGCCGTGCTGAGGCCCTGCTCGTTGGGCAGGTCGAAGATCTCGTGCTGACGTGGGCGGTGGGTGTCGGCGTCCACGACCAGCACGTGCAGGCCGACCTCAGCGATGGCCACGGCCAGGTTGGCCGTGAGCGTCGACTTCCCCTCCTCCGGGTTGATGCTGGTCAGCGTGACCTTCTGGAACGTCGGCGTGCCCCGGCCCGGGCCGAGCAGGGCGACCCGGATGTTGCGCAGGCTCTCCTCGACGACTGCCATGGTCGGGTCGCCGATGAACAGTGCGCTCGCCGGGCGTCTGAGCAGCCGTTCCTTGGGAACGGCGCCGAGGACGAGCGCCCCGGAGGCCAGCCTCAGCTCCTCCAGGTCGTGGATGTGGCCGAACAGCCGCTCCCAGGCCACCGCCACCGCGACGGCAAGGAACGCGGCCAGAAGGAGCGACGACGCCAGGACCAGCCAGGGCCGCGGGCTCACCGGAGCGTCAGGCACCCTGGGCTGGTCGATGACCTCGAAGCTGACGATGCGCGTGCCCTGCAGCTCGAACAGGAACTGCTGCGTGGTCACCTCCGCCCGCCGGGCGGCCCGCTGCGGGTCGTTCGCGCGAGCGACGAGCTTGAGCACGGCGGCGGCGGGATCCGGCTCGGCGAACACCTTGCCCTTGAGGGTCCTGCCGTTGGGGTGCTCTGGCAGCTGCGCCGCGACCCGGTCGAGGAAGGTCTGGGTGCGCACCTTGGTGGCGTACAGCGGCAGCAGCCTGGTCACGATCGCGTCGTACGCGGCGAGCGTGTCGGGCCTCTGGGCCGCCGGCTCCAGCGCCACCGAGGCGCTGGACTCGTAGACGCGGGGCTGTGAGACCAGGAAGAGCACTCCTCCGGCGAGGACCAGCGCGGCGGTGAGGATCGCGACCAGCTTCCGGCGCGCGATCACATGGAGGAGCTCGGCTGTGTGCACGGCGACATCATAGGTCGGAGCCGCCCGCCGTGCCGGGATGTCCAGGTCGTGCGGGAAGGGGGCGGGATGTCCAGGTCGTGAGGAAAGCGGGCGGGATGTCCAGGTCGTGCGGGAGCGGGCGGATGTCCTGCCGGCGATAGAATGCGTCGTCCCGACTCGGCTGCCTGGGGGGTACGAGGATGCCGCTCCGAACGACGGTGGCCGCCGAGGAGCCGCGCGCGATCCCTCCCCGGCTCGCGGACAGGCGGGCCCGCGGCATCGCCGTGGCCGTCGTGGTCGCCCTCTCGGCCGCCGCGGCGTTGGCCGCGAGCCACAGCCCGCTCTGGGCGCTTACGGGCGTGCTCGTCGCCGTGGTCCTGGCGCTCGCCGCGGCGAGGTTGCCGTTCGCCGTCGCGGTCCTGGTGGCGTCGTTCTACTTCGACTCCTACCTCGCCGTCGGCGCGGGCATCGTCACCGTGGGCAAGCTGCTCGGCGCGCTCGCGGTCGCCGCCTGGTTCCTCCGCTGGAGCCTCGCCCGCCATCCCGCCGTCGGCGACCCGCTGCTCTGGCCCCTGGCCGGGCTGGCCGCCTGGATCCCGCTGTCGCTGGCCACCGCCTACGACCAGGCCGCCGGGCCGACGGTGGCGCTGCGGTACCTCACCTTCTTCGCGCTCGTCTTCCTGGTCGTCCAGACGGTCGACGGCGACCGGCGCACCGCGACCCGGATGATCGACGTGGCCGTGGCCGCCGGCGGAGCGTCCGCGCTGGTGGGGCTCTACAGCTTCTTCCTCGCCGGCGACGGGCGCGCACACGGCCCGCTCGACGACCCCAACGACTACGCTTTCGTGCTCGCGGTCACCGTGCCGCTGGCCCTGCACCGCGCCCGCTCGGCCGCGGGACCGCTCCACCGGGCGTTCGCCGCGCTCGCGCTCCTGGCCATGCTCGCGGCCATCCTCGCCTCCTTCTCCAGGTCGGCGCTGGTCGGGCTGGTCGTGGCGGGCGCGTGGGCGGCCGCGACCAGGCGGCTGCCCCTGCGCTGGGCCCTTTTCGCCGTGGCCGGCCTGGTCGCCGTCGCGTTGACCTCCTACGTCCTGCAGCCGGAGCGCGTCGAGACCGCTCTGCTCCAGAAACGGCACGTGGCGCAGAGCAACATCGACCAGCGCCTGGTCGCCTGGCGGGTCGCGCTCGAGGAGTTCGCAAGCTCCCCCGTGCTCGGTGTCGGACCGGGCAACTTCGAGGCCAGGTTCGACGAGTTCGCGCTGCCCCCCGACTCCAGGGAGGGCGCGCTCGCTGCCCACAACGCCTACCTGAGCGTCCTCGCCGAGCTGGGCGCGCCCGGCCTCGCCCTGTTCCTGGCCTACCTCGCCCTGGCCTGGTCGAGGCTGCGGCGGCGCTTCCCCGGCGACCCGGACGCCGACGCCCTGCAGTCCGCCCTGGCCGGGGGGTTCGTGGTCGCGATGGTGGGCGCGATGTTCCTGACCGAGCAGTTCTACGCCCCGCTGTGGCTCCTGCCAGCGATCGGCGCCACGCTGGCGCGGGGGCGGCCGGCGGGCCGTGTCCGGGTGGACCGGACCCGGACCGCATGAGGCCCACGATGCAGTGGCTGGCCCGGGCGTGGGCCCGCTGGCCCCTGCCCCGCGGTGCGGCCGTCGCGGTGCTCGGCTACCACCGCGTCGACGACGACGGCGGCCCGCTGGCCGTGAGCAGGCAGGCGTTCCTGCTCCACATGGCGGAGCTCGACGCGAAGCGCGAGCGGCAGCCCGTCCTCAACCTCGACGACGCCGTCGACCGGCTCGTGGCCGGGACGGCGCCGTGGCGGGGGGTGGTCGTCACCTTCGACGACGCCTGGGCCGACAACCACGCCAACGCCCTCGGCCCCCTGGTCGAGCACCGGGTGCCCGCCACCGTGTACGTGCCCAGCCGGCTGCTCGGCGCCCCCGGCCGCCTGACCAGGACCCAGCTCCTCGAGATGGCCGCTGCCGGGGTCAGCGTCGGCGCCCACTCGCGGACCCATGCCGACCTGACCGCATGCAGCGACGCCGAGCTCGAGCGGGAGGTGCGCGGCAGCCGCGAGGACCTCGAGGACCTGCTCGGTGTGCCGTGCACGCGCTTCGCCTACCCGGCCGGGCGCCTGGACGCGCGCGTCCGGGCGGCGGCGGCCGCCGCCGGCTTCCGTACCGCGGTCACCGCCATGAGGGGCTGGACCCGGGCCGGTGTGGACCCGCTGCGCATCCCCCGCAACTTCGCCGAGGACTTCGACGCAGCGACCTTCACCGCGGCGCTGCGGGGCGGGCTCAACTACCTCCGCCCGGTCGACGCGGCGCGGGCGCGGCTCGGGCGGCGATGAGGGTCGCCTTCGTCCTCACCCAGGACCGGGGCGGTCCCGTCGACCTGACCGTCGCGCTGGCCCGGGAGCTGGCCGGGCGTCCGGGAGGGCCCGCCGTGATGATCGCCGGGCCAGAGCCGCTCACCAGCGCCGGCGACGTCGCCGGCCTGCTCAGGCCGGTCCGGGTGCGCTCGAAGACCGACGTGCGGGGCGGCCGGCAGCTCGGCCGGGTCCTGCGCCGCTGGGCCCCCGACGTCGTCCACGCCCAGGACCGGCGGGCGGCGCTCGCGGCCACCACGGTCGCCCGCGCCGGGGCGCCGGTGGCCGCCACCTACCATGGCGTGCCCGACGGCGCGGCCGGGCTCTGGGTCGAGGAGGGCCCGCTCGCGGGCCGCCGCCCCACCGCAGGGTCGGCCGCCGTGCTGGCCGCCGACGCCCTGGTGGCCCGGCGGGTCGCCGTCACCTTGGCCCCGTCGGCGGCGATGGCCGGCTTCTTGCGCCGACGCCTGCGCGTGCCCGCCGCGAAGCTCCGGGTCGTCCCGAACGGGGTAGCCCTGCCAGCGCCGCGGCCCCCGGCCGGCCCGGCTCGGACGTTCGTCTCCGTTGGGACCTTCGCGCCCTCCAAGTCGGTCGCCACCCTCGTCGACGCCTTCGCGGACGTGGCCCGGACCCGACCCCACCTGCGGCTGCTGCTGGTTGGCGACGGCGACGAGCGGATCGCGTGCGAGCGTCGGGCCGCCGCCCTCGGCGTCGGCGCGGTCGTCGAGTTCACCGGGTATCGCACCGACGTGCCCACGCAGCTCGCCCGGGCCGAGGCGTTCGTGCTGCCGTCGGTCAACGAGAACCTCCCCCTCGCCTTGATGGAAGCGATGGGTGCCGGGCTCGCCTGCGTCGCCTCGCGGGTGGGCGCGGTCCCCGAGCTGCTGGCCGACGGGACCGGGCTGCTGGTCCCGCCCGACGACGTAGCTGCTCTGGCCGCCGCGATGGCGTCCCTGGCCGACGATCCCGGCCTCGCCCACACACTGGGCAAGGCGGCCGCGGCGGCGGCCCGGCGCTTCTCGGTCGCCGCCTGCGCAGACGCCCACCAGGCGCTCTGGCGCGCGCTGCGGTGAGGTCCGACCTCCCGAACCAGTGCGGTGAGGTCCGACCTCCCGAACCAGCGCTGCCCGGAATCACATCGCCCACCAGGCGCTCTGGCGCGCTGTGGTGAGGCTCCCACCTCCCGGACAGCAGCGCTGCCAGGGATCACCCGCGCCCACCGCGGGCTGCGGTGAGGGGCCGTCACCTGCGGAGCAGGATGTTGGCGCAGGTGTGGGCGACGATCACGACGTCGCGACAGAGCGACCAGTGCTCGATGTAGTGGTTGTCGAACCTGGCACGGTCCAGGATGGGCGTGTCCCCTTTGAGCCCGTGGACCTGGGCCCAGCCGGTGATGCCGCCGGGCATCCGGTGCCGGTCGCCGTAGCGCGGCACCTCCTGGGCGAAGCGCTCGGCGAAGTAGGGCCGCTCGGGCCGCGGGCCGACCAGTGACATATCCCCCCGCAGGACGTTGAGGAGCTGCGGCAGCTCGTCCAGGAAGGTGCGCCGCAGGAACATCCCGGTCCTGGTGATGCGCGTGTCGCCCACCACCGACCAGGTCGTGTCCGAGTCACTGTTGACCTGCATGGTCCGGAACTTCAGCAGCTCGAACGGGCACCCGTCCCTGCCGATCCTGAGCTGCCGGAAGAACACCGGACCGGGGCTCGAGCGTCGCACCGCCACGGCGACGGCAAGGAACACGGGCGCCGCCAGCAGCAGGCCCACGGTGGCCAGCACCAGGTCGAACGCTCGCTTGGTCAGGCGGGTGGTCCGCCGCAGCGCCGGTCGTCGCAGCCAGACCAGGGGGATGCCCCAGACGTCCTCGGTGGACAGGCCCGCCGGGGCGCCCCCCCGCTCGAAGAACCGTGGCACGACGTACAGCTCGACCGGCAGGGCGTCGCACGCGCGGAGGATGCCTGCCAGCTCCTCGTCGCCCATCGCGCCGAAGGCGATGATGACGGTCGTCACCTGGGCTCGCTTCACCGTGGAGGCGAACGCGTGCACGTCGCAGAGGATCGGCATCGCCAGAGCGCTGCCCTCAGACGAGTCCACGAACCCGACGGGCACCAGGCCGTACTCGCGGTGCTCCTGGATGACCCGCTGCACCTGTGCGCCGACCTCGCCCGCACCGACGATCAAGGCCCGCTCGAGCAGATACCCCCGCGCCCGGACGAGACGGATCGCCGCGTAGGTCACACACCGTTCCACCGGGACCAGCACGGTGGCCACTGCCGCCACCCGGACCAGATCCTGGAGCGAGGCGGAGGACACGCCAAGCGGCAGCGCCAGGCCCGAGAGGAGCAGGAGCGGGACGGCGAGCCGGCCGAGCAGCGCGGGAAGGTCGTGGCCGAGCGTCGGGTTGAGCCGGGGGCGCAGGGTGCCGGTGGCCGCAAGCGTGAGGAAGACCATGACGCCATAGGCCGTTCCCAGCCCGCTCCCGCGCCCGAAGAGCGTCACGGCGACGAGCAGCATGACCGCGTCGGCGGCGGGAATGACGAGCGCCGGCAGGAACGGCCCGGCGCCGCGGTGTGAGATCGTCCCCGTCTCGGTCTCGGTACGGAACGCGGAGGACTCGGCCACCATGGACAGCTGTACCCCTCGTCGTCAGAACCTGATGCCGGGCAACGGCCAGCGGTCACTGCGCGAGCCAGATCCCCTGCGGGCACCGGCATGGCTCCTGCGTGACGGCGCGCTGCGCGCAGACCAGGACGAGCGACACGGCATGCCATCGCGGGGACCACGTCGACGCCGGCTCGGCCGCGGGCGTTGTCCCCAATGAAGGACCACCATTCCCCCCCTTCGACCGGTGGGTGCTCCAGGCACCCGAACCACTGGCATCGATCACCATATTGGCATACCCGTCCAACCGGACCGTACAACGCCAAGTCTGGACAAATTAGTGGTCATCCGCAGACCTCCTGTGAGCGCTGGTCGGTGCGTGCCAAGCCGCTCGCCATTCCTCGGGCGGCGTTCATGAGGCTGCTGCTGGCCGCCGGGCGGCGTTTATGAGGCTGCTGCTGGTCGTCGCGGCGATGCGCCCTGGCGGCGCCGAGCGCATCGTCGTACAGCTCGCCGCCGACGCGGTCCGGCGCGGCGACGCGGTGACGGTGGCGTCGGCCAGCGGCCCCTGGGTCGAGCAGGTCCGGGCGGCCGGGGCCCAGCACGAGCTCGTCCCCCTCGACCAGCGCTCGGCGCCGGCCACCCTCAGGGCGGCCGGTCGGCTCGCTGCGGTGCTGCGACGCTTCCGGCCCGAGGTCGTGCACGCCCAGAACGTGCGGGCGACGCTGGCCGCGGCGCTGGCGCTCGCCCGCCCGGGCCGGCGAGCGGCGCTGCTCACCACCTTGCACGGGCTGGCCCCGGCCGACTATCCCGCCGCCGCTCGCCTGCTGCGGCTCGCCGGCGGCACGGTGATCGCCTGCGCCCCGGCGGTCGGCCGCTCGCTGCTGGCCGCCGGGTTCCCGGCCGGCCGACTCGAGGTCATCACCAACGGCGCCGCCGTGGAGTGGCCCTCCGAGCCCGAGCTGGCGGCCGTGCGGCAGCGCTTCGCGGTCGGGAGCAGGCCGCTGGTGGTCGGGATCGGCCGGCTGGTCGCCCAGAAGGCCTGGCCGACCCTGGTCGAGGCCGCCCGGCACATCCGGGATGCCGACGTGCTGGTCGCCGGCGACGGGCCGCTGCGGGCCGAGCTGGAGGCAACGGCCGCCGCGGCAGGGGACCGGGTGCGGTTCGTCGGCGCGGTGGAGCGGCCGGCCGCGCTCGTCGGCCTGGCCCGCTGCGTCGTGTCCACCTCGGCCTGGGAAGGCCTGCCGCTGGCGCTGCTGGAGGCGCTCACGCTCGGCGCCCCGGTGGTCGCGACGGCGGTCGACGGCGTCGCCGACGTCGTCCCGCCGGACGCCGCCCTGCTGGTCCCGCCCGGCGACCCGGCCGCGGTCGCCGCCGCCGTCAACCGCGTGCTCACCGAGCCGGGCCTCGCCGAGCGCCTGTCGCGGGCGGCCCGCGGCGCGTCCGGGGCGTGGGCGCTGGACACCATGCTCGCGCGCTACCGGGAACGCTACGCGGCCTGCGTCACAGCCCCTTCCTGAGGTCCCGGCGGCCTGCGTCACCGCCCTTTGCTGAGGTCGCGGCCCGCCCGCCGGCGCCCGTGCGCAGCGCCGTCGCGTACACGCGCTCGAGCGCCTCCCGCTGCGCCTCCGGGCGGTGCTGGCGGAGCAGGCGCTCGGAGTGCTTGCGCAGCTCCGCGCGGCAGTGCCCGTCGACGAGTGGGCCGATCGCCTCGATCAACGCCTCCGGGGTCTCGCCCGACGACGGCATGCCAAGGGCCGCCAGCGCCGGGTTGCGCCGGGCCACGATCGGCAGCCCGAGCGCGGCCGCCTCCAGGACGCTCACCGGCGAGCCCTCCCAGGCGGCGGTGTGCACGTACACGTCCGCTGTGGCCAGCCAGCCGAGCGCCGCCGGCCGCGAAGACCAGCCCGTCACCACCACGCCCGCGTCCCGGAGCCGCTGCTCCTCGGCGGGCTCCCCGCCCCCAACCCAGATCCAGCGGAGCGGCAGGCCCAGCTCGCGGCCGAGGAGGACCAGACGGCGGAAGAACCCGGGGTCCTTCGCCGGCGTGATCCGGCCGAGTGTGGCCAGGCGCAGGCACGGCGGCGCACCCGCCTCGGCGGCCGCAGGCGGCTCGACCGGTTCCTCGGCGGCCGCGGGGGGCTTGACCGGCTCCATGAGCCGGATGACGTTCGGCACGTAGGTGACGTGCTGCCTGCCCGGAAGGCGCCTGGCCAGCTCGGCCTCGCGCGGGCCGACCGCGGCGACATCGGCCCTACGGAGGCTGAGAGCAGCCTCGGCGAGCCAGAACACAGCCCGCAGCGGCGCCGGGACGTCGCGGCGCTCGAAAGAGAACCCGTGCGGCGTGTAGACGACCGCGCCGGCCAGCCTCCTCGGGAGCAGCCGCGCGTACACGCCGGCAAAGGAGGAGTGGGCGTGCACGATGTCGGGCCGCAGCTCCTCGACCCACCGGCGCACGGCCCGGAGCTGGGCCAGCCGGCCGGCCGGGAGGGGCAGCACGCCGGCGGCCAGCCGAGCCAGCTCGTCCCCGGTCTGCGCGCCGCGCCGCCGCCAGCCGAGCACGACGTGGACGTAGTCCGGCGTGCTCCGCAGGTAGTCCTCGAGCGCGGTGGTGACCCCGCTGCCGAGGGATTCGACGACGTGGAGGATGGTGGGACGCTCGGCCCTCGGCCCGCCCCCGAGCTCGGCACGCCCGGCGTCCCGAGGCGCAGAACGAGCCCTCGCGGCCCAGCGCACGGGCACCTCCCTGGCAGGAGCTCACACCGACCGGACGGGGGCGCACGACCGCCCACCGCCGGTGAGGCCCGACTTCCCCGACACGCACGCCATTAACGCGTAAAAGGTGCGAAACCGCATGCCCACACTCCTGCACCGCCGCGCTGCCCCGGTCACTACTTGACCGGCCCGCTAGCGGCGGCGCCGGTTGCGGCCGGTCCGCCAGGGCGGCTCGTAGCCGGGGTCGACGAACAGCTCCCGCCTGACCCAGGCGAGCAGCAGGGCGCGCATGGCGGCGGCCGAGACCACCGGGGAGTCGGCCATCACCTGGATCGCCAGGCCGTCGAGCAGGGCGGTGAAGTGGGCGACGAACTCCTCGGTGTCGACCTGCTTGAAGACGCCCTCGCGCTGGCCCCGCAGGGTGATGCGGCGCACCAGGTCGCGCCACTGCTCGTAGGTCTCGTGGTTGCGGTCGCGCAGCTCCGGGCGGAGCACCGACTCGTTCCAGAACTGCAGCCACACGCTCCACTCGCCGCGCACCTCCGGGGAGTCGGGCACCTGCAGCTCGACCAGGCGGATGAGCCGGTCGCGGGCGTCGCCCAGAGGGAACAGCGCCTCGTGCTGGCGTGCGAAGGCCTGCTCGAAGGAGATGGTCAGCGCCTGGTCGAGGACGTCGTCCTTGCCCGGGAAGTAGTAGTGGACCGTGCCGGTGCTGGTGCCGACCTCGTGGGCGATGTCGGAGACGCGGACGTTGTGGTAGCCGCGCTCGCAGATCAGCCGCCAGGTCGCCCGCAGGATCGCGCGGCGGCGCTGCTCCTCGCGGGTGGGCTTGGACGTGGACGGGACGGTCATCGACGGGAACTCCTCGCTTGTGACATGACGGCACTGCTCCCTGCGGTGATGACTTGATGCGAATCTTGACTGACCGATCAGGTCATCACCGCAGGAAACTGAGATATTGACAAAGCGATGCAGCCTAACCTTTGATTGACGCGTCAGTCGAGGCCCCCTGCTCAAGGAGCCGCTCATGACCGCACCGCTCGACTGGCGCGTCTCGCGTCGGTCCCTGCTCAAGACGGCCGCGCTCGGCGCCGTGGCTGTCGGTGGCGCGCCGCTGCTCAGCGCCTGCGGCGGCTCCAGCGGCATCGAGACGAGCGCGACCGCGCCGGCCGGCTCGCCCAAGCGGGGCGGGAACCTGCGCGTCGGGATCGTCGGCGGTGGCGCCAAGGACACCGTGGACGCCCATCTCCCGGTCAGCCATCCCGACGAGGCGCGGGTGTTCGCCCTCTACGACAGCCTCCTCACCCGTAACCCGGACTACTCGATCCGCCCGGCCCTCGCCGAGTCGCTCACGCCGTCGTCCGACCCCCGGACCTGGACGCTGAAGCTGCG
Organism: Actinomycetes bacterium; assembly: GCA_036000965.1. Taxonomy (NCBI): domain Bacteria; kingdom Bacillati; phylum Actinomycetota; class Actinomycetes; species Actinomycetes bacterium. The sequence goes on along the minus strand of DASYUT010000175.1, from coordinate 30,902 downwards.
CCAGGGAGTCACCTTCCACAACGGCAAGCCGCTCACGGTCGACGACGTGAGCTTCACCTTCCAGCGCATCCTGGACCCCAAGAGCCCCAAGAGCCAGGCCACGGCGCTGTCGATCATCGACCTCGAGGCGCTCAAGAAGGTCGACGACCACACCCTGGCGATCGGGCTCAAGTCCCCCTCGGTGATCCTCGACGACCACCTCACCAACTACGCGGCCGGCATCGTGCCCGCCGGCTACGACCCGGCCAAGCCGGTCGGCACCGGGCCGTTCAAGTTCCAGAGCTTCACGCCCGGGCAGCAGAGCGTGTTCGTCCGCAACGACAGCTACTGGCAGAGCGGCCAGCCCTACGCCGACCAGCTCACCATCATCGACTTCCCCGACGACACCGCGCGGGTCAACGCCCTGCTGTCCGGCCAGGTCGACGTCATCGACCAGGTGCCGCTCGGCCAGCTCGCGGTGGTCAAGGCCAACCCGGGGCTGCGCGTGCTGGAGTCCGAGACCGGTGCGTGGATCCCGTTCACCATGCGGGTCGACGCCGCGCCCTTCAGCGACGTCCGCGTCCGCCAGGCGCTGCGGCTGCTGGTCGACCGCCAGCAGATGGTCGACCAGGTGCTGTCCGGCCACGGCAAGATCGGCAACGACCTCTACGCGCCCTTCGACCCGATGTTCGCGCGTGACCTGCCCCAGCGCCACCAGGACCTCGACCAGGCCAAATCCCTGCTCCGCCAGGCCGGCCACAGCGACCTGCGCGTCGAGCTGGTCACCTCCGAGGTGGCCGCCGGCACGGTCGAGGCGGCCCAGGTCTTCGCCAGGCAGGCGCAGGACGCGGGCGTCACCGTCAAGCTCAAGAAGGTCGACTCCGGCGTGTTCTACGGCGACAACTACCTGAAGTGGGACTTCGCGCAGGACTTCTGGTTCACCCGCAACTACCTGCCGCAGGTCGCCCAGGGCAGCCTGCCGACCTCGCCGTACAACGAGACGCACTGGAAGGACCCGACCTTCATCGACCTGGTCACCCGTGCCGGCAGCACGGTCGACGAGGCCAAGCGGCGCCAGCTCCTGCACGACGCCCAGAAGATCGAGCACGACTCCGGCGGCTACATCATCTGGTCGTTCACCAACCAGGTGGACGCCCACTCGTCCAAGGTGAACGGCCTGGTCCCCGACAAGAGCGGCATCCCGCTGACCAGCTACGGCTTCGGCCGCATGTGGCTCGGCTGAGCACGGTACGCTCCGACCATGCTCCGGCTGTTGCTGCGCAGGCTCCTGCTGGGACTGCTGACGCTGTGGCTCGTCTCGCTGGTGCTGTTCGTGCTGACCCAGGCGCTGCCGGGCGACGCGGCCCGGGCGATCCTTGGCAGGGAGGCGACCCCGGAGCGGCTCGCCGCCCTGCGCCAGCAGCTCCACCTGGACCAGAGCCCGGCCGCGCAGTACCTGCACTGGCTCCGCGGCGCCGTGCGCGGCGACTTCGGCCGCTCCCTCGCCGACCAGCAGCCGGTGTCGCGCCTGCTCGGCGACCGGCTGGTCAACTCGCTGGTGCTGATGGCCGCCGCGGCGCTGGTCTCGACCGTGCTCGGCGTCGCCGCGGGCACCTGGAGTGCGCTGCGCCGTGACCGGTTCGCCGACCACGCGACCTCGGTGGTCACGCTGGTGCTGGCGGCCCTGCCGGAGTTCGTGATCGGCATCGCGCTGGTGGTGCTGCTGTCCACCACGGTGTTCCGGGTCTTCCCGGCGGTGACGCTGGCCACGCCGGGCCACCCGGTGTGGACGCGGCTCGACGTGCTGGTGCTGCCGGTGCTCACCATGACCCTCGCGGTGGCGCCCTACATCACCCGCATGCTGCGCGCCTCCATGATCGAGGTGCTGGACAGCGAGTACGTGCAGATGGCCCGGCTCAAGGGCATGCCGGAGCGCACGGTCATCGTGCGGCACGCCCTGCCCAACGCGCTCGGCCCGGTCGCGCAGGTGATCGCGCTGCAGCTCGCCTGGCTCGCCGGCGGGGTGGTGGTGATCGAGTACCTGTTCCGCTACCCGGGCATCGGCCAGGCCCTGGTCGACGCGGTCGCCAACCGCGACGTCCCCATGGTGCAGGCGATCACGGTGGTCATCGCCGCCATCTACGTCGCCGTGAACCTGCTCGCCGACATGGTGCAGATCCTCGGCAACGCCCGGCTCAGGACGTCGCTGCGATGAGCGCCAGCGCGCCGGGGCCGGTCCCGATCCCCCCCGGCCCGGCACCGGCACCGGCACCGGCCCCGCCCGGGAGCGTGCTACGGGACCGCTACCCGGGCCCGCTGCGGTCGCTGCTGGCGCAGGCGCTCCGCCTGCGCCAGAGCCGCGTGGGGCTGGCGCTGTCCGTGCTGGTCATCGTGGTCGCGGTGGTGGGGCCGCCGCTCGCGCCGACGTCGCCGACGGACTTCGCCGGGCGGCCCTACCAGGGGCCCGGCGCGGGCCTGCCGTTCGGCGCCGACGCGCTCGGCCGTGACGTGCTGAGCCGGTTCCTGTACGGCGGGCGCTGGCTGCTGCTGCTGGCGCTGCTCGCCACCGTCCTCGGGGTCACGCTCGGCGTGCTGGTCGGCATGCTCGCCGGCTACCTCGGCGGCGTGCTGGACGAGCTGCTGATGCGCGCCAACGACGTGGTGCTCGCCCTCCCGCAGCTGGTGCTCGCGCTGCTCGCGATCACCGTCCTCGGGCCGAAGAAGTGGCTGCTTGTGCTGGTCATCGGCGTCACCCACGCGCCGCGGGTGGCGCGCGTCATGCGCGCCGCCAGCGTGGACGTGGCCCAGCGCGACTTCGTCAAGGCGGTCCAGGTGATGGGCGTGCGGCGCCGCCGCGTGCTGCTCTCCGAGATCCTGCCGAACGTCACCGGACCGCTCATGGTCGAGCTGGGGCTGCGCTTCACCTACTCGATCGGGTTCGTCGCCGCGCTCAGCTTCCTCGGTCTGGGCATCCAGCCCCCCGCGGCCGACTGGGGGCTGATGATCAACGAGAACCGCATCGGGCTGACCGTGCAGCCCTGGCCGGTGCTGCTCCCGGTGCTCGCCATCGGGGTCCTGACCGTCGGCACGAACCTGCTCGCCGACGGCTTCGCGCAAGCGTCCGCCGGGGTGGACCGGGAGGTGTCGCCGTGAACCAGGTGCCGCGCACCGGCCCTGGCGTCCCGGGCTCTGGCCTCCCGGGCTCTGGTGCCCCGGTCCCGGGCTCTGGCGCCCCGGGCCCAGGTGCCCCGGTCCCGGGCGCCGCCACCCCGGCCGCCGCGCTGCGCGTCCAGGGCCTGACCGTCGCGGTGCGCTCGAGCGGGGTCACCCTCGTCGAGGCGCTCGACCTGGAGGTCGCCCACGGCGAGATCCTCGGGCTCGCGGGGGAGTCCGGCTCCGGCAAGACCACCGCGGGCCTGGCCATGCTCGGCCACTGCAAGCGCGGCACGCGCATCACCGCGGGCTCGGTCACCGTCGGCGGGGCCGACCTGCTCCGCCACCCGCCTCGGGAGCTGCGGCGCCAGCGCGGCAAGGTCATCTCCTACGTGCCGCAGGACCCGGCCAGCGCCCTGAACCCGAACCTGCGGGTCGGCGCGCAGCTCCGCGAGGTCCTCGACACCCACCGCTTCGGCAGCGGCGAGGCGCAGCGGGAGTCGCGGCTCGCCGAGATGCTCGTGGAGGTCGGCCTCGGCGCCGAGCCGGGGCTGCTGCGCCGCTACCCGCACCAGCTGTCCGGCGGGCAGCAGCAGCGCGTCGCGATCGCCATGGCGTTCGCCTGCCGGCCGCGGGTCATCGTGCTCGACGAGCCGACCACCGGGCTGGACGTCACCACCCAGACGCACGTGCTCGCCACGGTCCGGCGCCTGTGCGCCGAGCACGGCGTCGCCGCCGTCTACATCACCCACGACCTCGCCGTGGTCGCCGAGATCGCCCAGCGGGTCGCGATCCTGTACGCCGGCAACCTGGTGGAGGTCGGCCCGACCGCGCAGGTCCTGGACACGCCCGCTCACCCCTACACCGAGGGGCTCATCAAGGCCGCGCCGGACCTTGAGGGCAGGCGTGTGCTGGCCGGCATGCCCGGCCACGCGCCCGACCCGGCGCGGCGCCCGGCGGGCTGCCGCTTCGCGCCGCGCTGCGCGCACACCCGCGAGGCATGCACCGGCCGGCTCCCCGACCTCGTCGAGGTGGCAGCGGGCCACCAGGCCCGCTGCGTGCGTGTGGGGGAACTGGCGCTCGGCGTCACGCTGTCGGAGCGGGCGCCGGCGGCGACGGCGGGGACAGCCCCCGAGCCGATGCTGTCGGTGGAGGGCCTGCGCGTCGCCTTCGGCGAGCGGCAGGTGCTCGAGGACGTGTCGCTGCGGGTCGACACGGGCCGCTGCGTGATCCTGCTGGGGGAGTCCGGCAGCGGCAAGACCACCCTGGCCCGCTGCGTCGCCGGGCTGCTCGACCGCTACAGCGGCACGGTGCGCCTGCGCGGCACACCCCTGCCCGCCGGCTACGCCCGCCGCCGCCGCGAGATGCTGCGCGCGGTGCAGTACGTGTTCCAGAGCCCCTACAACTCCCTGAACCCCCGCAAGACGGTGGGGGAGTCGGTCGCCGAGCCGCTGCGCGCCCTGACCGACCTGGACCCGCGGCACCACCGGGCCGAGGCGCGGCGGATGCTCGCCCAGGTGTCGCTCCGCCCGGAGCTGCTCGACCGCTATCCCGACCAGCTCTCCGGCGGCGAGCGCCAGCGCGTGGCGATCGCGCGGGCGCTCGCCGCCGGGCCCAGCGTGCTGATCTGCGACGAGGTGACCTCCGCGCTCGACGTCTCGGTGCAGGCGTCCATCGTGGAGCTGCTGCGCCGCCTGCAGGGCGAGATGGGCCTGACGCTGCTGTTCGTGACCCACAACATCTGCCTGGTCCGCCATGTCGCGCAGGAGGTCGCGGTGCTGCGGAGCGGTCGCATCGCCGAGCTGGGCGACGTCGACGCGGTCCTGTCACGGCCCCGGGACGCCTACACCCAGGAGCTGCTCGCGAACACGCCGAGATTCTAAAAGGACCGCCGCTCGATGAACGTGCTCGACGTGCTCGCCCCTGACGCCCTCGCTGGCCGGACCGTGCTGGTCACCGGCGGGGGCACCGGGATCGGCCGGGCCACCGCGCTCGCGGTCGCGGGCTGCGGCGCGCGGGTGGCCGTCTGTGGCCGGCGGCCCGAGCCGCTGGAGGCGGTGCGGCACGAGATCGAGGCGGCCGGGGGCTGCTGCCTGGCGGTCGCGGGCGACGTCCGCGACGAGGCGTTCGTGCCGCGGCTGGTCGGCGCCGCCCTGGAGCGGTTCGGCAGCGTCGACGTGCTGGTCAACAACGCTGGCGGGCAGTTCATGGCGCCCGCCGAGGAAATCTCCGTGGGCGGCTGGCGGGCGGTGCACCGCCTCGCGGTCGAGGCGGCCTGGAACCTCACCCGCGAGGTGGCCAACGCCTCGATGCTGCCCCGCCGCGGCGGCGTGGTGGTGTTCCTGGCGTTCTCGCCACGGCGCGGCATCCCCGGCATGGTCCACGCCACCGCCGCACGCGCCGCGGTCGAGAACCTGGCCGCGGGCCTGGCGCTCGAGTGGGGCCGCTACGGCATCCGCAGCGTCTGCGTCGCGCCCGGCACGATCCTCACCGAGGGGCTGGACGCCGCGTACACCAGCCTGGACGTCGCCCGCTGGGCCGCGGCGGTCCCGCTGGGCCGCCTCGGCCGGCCCGAGGAGGTCGCCGCGGTCATCGCCTTCCTGGCCTCCCCGGGCGGCTCCTACGTCACCGGCAGCACCATCCTGGTCGACGGCGGCGCCGACGCCTGGGGCGCGGGCGAGCCGGCACCACCGCCCGACCCGGGGCCCGGCCCGGCGCCGGGGCCCGACCAGGGGTCCGGGCCTCAGCCGGGAGCCGCGCCGTGACCGCCGAGGCGGCCAGTGCCGCCGTGACGCCTCCCCGGCACCCGGAGCCGGGCCGGACCCGGGACCTCACGGCGCTGTTCGCGCCCGCGTCGGTGGCGGTCGTCGGGGCCTCCAGCGACCCGTCCAAATGGGGCAACTGGCTCGCCGCGCGCGCGCTGCGCGGCCGTCACCGCCGGCCGGTGTACCTGGTCAACCGGCGCGGCGAGGAGGTGCTCGGCCAGCGGACCTGGCCGAGTCTGGCGGCGCTGCCCGGGCCGGTCGACCTGGCCGTGGTTGCGGTGCCCGCAGCCGGGTTCGAGGAGGCGGTGGACGGCGCGCTCCTGGCCGGTGCCCGCGCCATCGTCGGGATCAGCGCCGGTCTCGGCGAGACCGGCGCGGAGGGGCTGGCGCGCCAGCGCGCCCTGGTCGAGCGGGTCCGGGCCGCGGGCGCCGCCCTGCTCGGCCCCAACTGCCTCGGCGTCATGGACGTCGCCGCCGAGCTGCACCTGACCAGCGACGACCTGCCGGCGGGGTGCGTCGGACTGATCTCCCAGAGCGGCAACCTCTCGCTGGAGCTCGGCCTGCTGCTCGCCCGCAACGGCATGGGGTACTCGCGGTTCGCCTCGCTCGGCAACCAGGCCGACGTCGACGTGGGCGACCTGGTCGGCGCGTACGGGGAGCACGAGGCCACCGCGGTCATCGCCGTCTACTGCGAGGACTTCAAGGATGGCCGGCGCCTGACCGCCGCGGCTGCGGCCGCGGCGCGCCGTGGCAAGCCGGTCGTGCTGCTCGCCGTCGGCGCCAGCCGCGCGGCGCGCCGCGCCGCACGCTCCCACACCGGCTCGCTCACCAGCGACGCCGCCGTGGTCGACGCGGCCTGCGAGGCCGCCGGCGCCGTCCGCGTCGCCACCCCGGCGCAGATGGCCACCGTGCTGCAGGTGCTGGTGCAGCCGCGCCGCCCGCGCGGGCGGCGGGTGGCGGTGTTCGCCGACGGCGGCGGGCACGGCTCGGTCGCCGCCGACCTGGCGGAGGCCGCGGGCCTGGAGGTCCCGGCGTTCGGCGCCGCGCTGCAGGCCCGCCTGCGCGCCGAGCTGCCGCCCGCGGCGGCGGTGGGCAACCCGATCGACCTGGCCGGCACCGGCGAGCGGGACATCTCCGCGTTCAACCGTGTCCTCGGCGTGCTCACCGACCCCGCTGCCGAGGTCGCCGCCGAGGTCGACGCGGTGCTGGTCACCGGGTACTTCGGCGGCTACGGGGGCTACTCGCCACAGCTCGCCGCCGGCGAGCTGGCCGCTGCCGAGACGATGGCCCGGACCGTGCGGGCTTCCGGGCCGCCGGTGGTGGTGCATACCATGCACGCGGCCCGGGAGGCTCCGGCCGTCCTGCGCGCCGCCGGCATCCCGGTGTACGCGACCGTGGACGAGGCCGTCCTGGCCCTGGCGGCCCTGGCGGCCCTGGCGGCCCTGGCGGGCCGCGGCGGCGCCAAGGGCCCCGACCCGCGCCCGAGTGGTGCCCCCGATCCCGGCTCAGCGCGTGGTGCCGGCTCGGCCTCGGCTGCCGGCTCGGCCTCGGCTGCCGGCTCGGCCTCGGCTGCCGGCTCGGCCTCGGCTGCCGGCCCGGCCTCGGCTGCCGGCCCGGCCTCGGCTGCCGGCCCGGCCGCAGCCGGCACCTTGGGCCCGGCCGGGCCACCGGCCCTGCCCACGCCCGAGGCGCCGCTTCGGGACGGCGGCTACTGGGCGGCGAGGGCGCTGCTGGCCGCGCACGGCCTGCCGTTCGTGGCGGGCGCGCCGGCCGGCGCGCTCGAGGAGGCGCTCGCGGTCGCCCAGGCGATCGGCTACCCGGTAGTGCTCAAGGCGCTCGGCCTGGACCACAAGTCCGACGCCGGCGGCGTGCTGCTCGACCTGGGCGGCCCCGAGGAGCTGGCCGCGGCGGTCGGGGACCTGCGGGCGCGGCTCGACCCGCCGTGCCTCAGCGTCGAGCGCATGGCCGACACCAGCGGCGGTGCCGAGCTGCTGGCCGGCGCGCGCTGGGACCCGCGCTTCGGGCCGCTGGTGCTGGTCGGCCTCGGCGGTGTCCATGCCGAGCTGTTCGGCGACGTCGCCCTGGCGCTCGCCCCGGTCTGCCAGGCTCAGGCCCGGGCACTGCTCGCCTCGCTCCGTGGCGCCGCGATCCTCGGCGGCGCCCGCGGGCGGCCGCCGCTCGACGTGGACGCCGCCGCCGCGGCGGTCGCGGCGCTGTCCCGGGCGGCCGCCGCCCACCCCGAGCTGCACGAGATCGAGGTCAACCCGCTGCTGGTGCGCGTGCGCGGCAGCGGCGCGGTCGGCCTCGACGCCCGTGCCGTCCTTCGCTCCTCCGACGATCCCGACCAGCCCGACCAGCCCGACCAGGAACTCGACCAAGAACCCGGCTAGCAGCCCGACCAGGAGCCCAGCCAGCAGCCCAACCAGGAACTCGACCAGGAACTCGACCAGGAGCCTGACTAGCAGCCCGACCAGGAGCAAGCATGGACTTCCGTTACACGCCGCGGCTCGCCGAGCTGAAGGCGGCCGCGAGGGAGCTGGCGGGCTTCCTCATGACCTACGAGCAGGCCTGTGAGGAGCAGGGCGGGCTCAGCCCCGGCGACCATCAGGTCATCCGCGAGCGCGTCCGCGCCTCGGGCCTGGCCGCCATCAACCAGCCGGCCGAGTGGGGCGGCGCCGGCCTGTCGGTGCTCGAGCAGTTCGTCGTCCAGGAAGAGCTGGGCAAGCTCACCAACGCGCTGTGGGACGTGGTCTGGCGGCCCGCCAACGCGCTCAAGGCCTGCACGCCCGAGCAGCGCGAGCGCTGGCTGCTGCCGGGGATCCGCGGCGAGCGGCGCGACTGCGTCGCCATCACCGAGCCGGGCGCAGGCTCCGACCCCACCGCCCTTGCCACCACCGCGGCCCCCGACGGCGACGGCTGGCGCCTCAACGGCGAGAAGTGGTTCGTGACCGTCGGCGACGTCGCCGACCACATCCTGGTGCTCGCCCTGGTCCAGCCCGAGCGCGCCCCCACCCTGTTCATCGTCGACGCCGCCACCCCCGGCGTGCGCACCAAGCGCACCCCCCGCTACATGCACACCTTCGTCTACGAGCACCCCGAGATCGAGCTCGCCGACGTGCGCGTCGGCCCCGAGCACCTGCTCGGCGGGGTTGGCCAGGGCTACGAGCTGACCAAGGCGTGGTTCCTGGAGGAGCGGCTGATGATCGCCGCCCGCACCGTCGGCGCGGCCGAGCGGGCGCTGGAGCTGGCCACGGCGTGGGCCACGGAGCGGCGCACCTTCGGCCGGCGCCTGGTCGACCACCAGCTCCTCCAGGGGATGCTGGCCGACTGCGCCATCGACATCGCCACCAACCGCGCCCTCAACCACCAGGTCGCCTGGGAGGCCGACAACGGCATCGACCTGAAGCTGCTGCACGCCAAGTCCGCGCTGGTCAAGGTCGCCGCCTCCGAAGCCGCCGGGCGGGTCGTCGACCGCTGCGTGCAGATCTTCGGCGGCCGTGGCTACATGCGCGAGAACCCGGTGGAGCGTCTCTACAGGGAGCTGCGAGTCGACCGCATCTGGGAGGGCACCTCGGAGATCATGCGCCTGGTCGTCGGCAACCACGTCGGCAAGCGCGGCGTCACCGGGCTGCTCGCCTTGCCGATGCCGGCGCCAGAGCCGGCCGCCAGGCCCGCGGCCGTTGCGGTGGCCGCCGGGCCCGCGGCCGTTGCCATGTCTGCCGGGCCCGCGGCAGGCGACGGCTGATGGGCGGCACCGGCGAGGCCGAAGCCGCGCCGCTGGTCACCGTGGACGCGGCCGCGGCGGCGGGGCAGGGCAAGGGCGGGATCGCGCTGATCCGCCTGCGCCGCGAGCGCAAGCTGAACGCCATCTCCACGGCCATGGAGGAGGCGCTGCTCGCCGTGCTTGGGCGGGAGCCGGTGACGTCGAGCCGCGCCGTGGTGGTCGCCGGCTCACCCCGGGCGTTCTCCGTCGGCGCGGACCTCGGCGATGTCAACGGGCTCGACCCGCACGCGATCGCCGCGTACTACCGCCGCAGCGGCGCGGTCTACGAAGTGCTCGCGCAGCTCCCGCAGCCGACGGTCGCGTCGGTCAGCGGCTGGTGCCTCGGCGGCGGCCTCGAGCTGGCGCTCGCCTGCGACTTCCGCGTGGCCGCTCCCTCGGCGGTGTTCGGCCTGCCCGAGGTGGGCCTCGGCATCGTGCCGAGCTCCGGCGGCCTGTACCGGGTCGTGCGCGCGCTCGGCCCGCTGGCTGCGCGGGAGCTGGTCCTGCTCGGCCGCCGCCTCGACGCCCTCGAGGCGGCCCGGCGCGGCCTGGTCACCGAGGTCGTCGACGATCCCGACCCGCTGCCGCGCGCGCTCGCGCTGGCCGCGGAGCTGGCCGCGCTGCCAGCGCTCGCGGTCACCGTCGCCTGCCAGGCCATCGACCGGATCGCGGAGTCCTCCCGCGAGGCCGCGCTGCTGATCGAGCGGCTCGCCTACGCTGCCCTCAACCAGACCCCGGAGGCGCGCGAGGCGCCTGCACCGTGAGGAGCGTGTGCGGGGCTCCCCGGTCGCGGTCAGGGAGCGTGCCTGCTCCACGATTCTAGGACCGCACCCGCATGCGCATCCCCGGCGGTGGCCGGCGCTGCAGCCAACGGCGACCCGGCAGTCAGCGGGAGGGGCGGCGGAATGCCGCCTGGAACCCGGTACTGCCGTCGCTCGTTGTAAAGCGCACGTGGGCCACGTCCCGCAGCGCGACCGGGAGCGCCCGGCCCCAGCTCCCCCTGCCATCCCTCACCACGAGCGTTCCGAGCGGGAAGCGCCTGCCGTCGTGGGTGGTGACCTCGACCGCGTAGGCGCCGGACCGGTTGGACGAGCTGACCACCACGAAGATCCATGAAGGGGAGCCCTCGTAGCCGAACACGTTGCCGGCCGGGTGGCCGCCGGCGTCGCGCAACGGGACCGCGCCGAAGTACCTGCCGTTGGCCTGCTGGAGGGTGTGACGGTACCGGGCCGCCAGCTGCCGGTCCTCCTTTGTGGCCAGGTGGAAGCCGGTCGCGGTCAGGGCCGCCGCCAGCACGGCCGCAGCAGCCATCGCGACAAGCCGCCGTCTGCGGGCCGTTGGCGCCCGGCCGGTCAGCCGAGCCACGACGCGTGACTCGAACCCCACGGGCGGCTCCCGGGGCGGGATCAGGAGCAACAGTTCGTCGGCCACCTCGGCGAGCTCTGCAACATGCCGTCGGCAGCTGCTGCATCCGGCCAGGTGCTGGAGCGCCTCGGCTCGCTCCTGCCCCGCGAGGACGCCGAGGGCCAGCTCGGGCGCGACCTCCCGGACCTGGTGACAGCCAAGGCTATCGGTCATCGCCCACCTCGAGGACCGCGCGCAGCTTCAGCAGGGCCGCCCGGATCCTGGTCTTGGCGGTCCCGATCGGGATCCCCTCGGCTTCGCCGATCTCGCGGGCGGTGCGTCCCAGGAAGGCCGCCAGGAGCAGGGCTCGGCGTTGCTCCTCGGGCAGCGCAGCGATCGCCCGTCGCAGCCGCCGGGACTCCTCGCTGGCCAGTCCCTGCTCCTCCGGCCCCGCCTCGGGGCTCAGGATCGGCATCGCAAGGATCATGTCGGGGTCGATCGGCGTGGCGCGCCGCAGGCGACGGGCGTCGACGGCGAGATTCCTGGCGATTGTGAGCAGCCAGGTCGACACCTGGCCCCGTACGGGATCGTGGGCCGCTGCGTAGCGCCACGCTCGGATGAACGTCTCCTGGGCGACGTCCTCCGCGGATTGGGGGTCGCCCACGATCGTGAGCGCAAGGCCGTAGACGCGAGCCTGGAACCGGCGCACGAACGCCGCGGCGGGCTCGGGCTCCCCAGAGGCCAGCCCGGCCAGCAGCGACTCATCCGAGAGCGACCACATGCACGTCGACGGTACGCGAGGCCGTCGGACACCGGGGACCCTGCGTCACCGTCGGCGCGACCTCGCCCGTCAGCCTACCCGATGCGGTGTGGGGCCTGCGACGGAGCCGATCGGCTGATTCCTCGGGACAGTGCGTCGGAGCCAGTGCGTGGGTGGGGGCCAGTGCGTGGGTGGGGCCAATCCGTCGGTCGGGCCAATCCGTCGGGGGCGTTCGCCGGTATTACCTACGTCGGCACCTTGGGATCGAGGCGACCTGGTAGGGGGCACGCTGGGATGAGGTGTCGCTGCAGCACCGTCTTCGGAGAGGGGATGACTGCGATGGCCGGCAAGAGACGCTCCGCCCGCGCCGCCGTGCTCCTGGTAGCCCTTTCGAGCCTGCTCGTCGTGGGTCCCGGCGGCATCGGGGGCGCGCAGGTCAAGGGCCCGACGATCCTGCATCCGAGGCTGTCGGTGCGAACGCTGGTGGACGGCCTCGTCACGCCGACGAGCCTGGCGTTCCTGGGGGCCGACGACATCCTCGTGCTCGAGAAGAACACCGGGAAGGTGCGGCGCGTCGGGGGCGGAGCGATCCAGTCCACGGTCCTGGACCTGCCGGTGAACTTCGGCTCGGAGCGAGGGCTCCTGGGGATCGCGCTGCATCCGGGCTTCCCGCACAACCCGAGCGTCTACCTCTACTGGACCGAGAGCAGCACCGGCCAGGACACCGACGTGCTCAGCCAGACCCCGCTCCTGGGCAACAGGGTTGACCGCTACGTCTGGGACGGCGCCACGCTGACCTTTGCACAGAACCTCATCAGGACCCGTGCCCTGCAGCAGGACGCCGGTCAGCCCGAGCGCGGCAACCACGACGGCGGGGTGCTCACGTTCGGACCCGACGGGAAGCTGTACATCCTCGTCGGTGACGCGGGCCGCCGTGGCCAGCTGCAGAACCTCCCCGACGGGCCCTTCGGGCCCGGGCAGCCCGACGACCAGTTCGGCGGCCCGCAGCCCGACGACGCCCATCTCACCGGAGTGATCCTGCGCCTGAACGACGACGGCACCACGCCCTCCGACAACCCCTTCTTCGACGTCGGCGCCAAGACCGGCGGGCAGGTCGGCGCCAATCTCCAGAAGGTCTTCGCCTACGGGCTCCGCAACAGCTTCGGGATGGCCGTTGACCCGATCTCCGGTGCGCTGTGGGAGGAGGAGAACGGGGACGATACCTTCACCGAACTCAACCGGGTCGAGCCGGGCTTCAACTCCGGCTGGGTCCAGATCCAGGGGCCACCGGACCGCATCGCCCAGTACAAGGCCATCGAGACCAGCTCGGGCGTCGACCCGGTCACGGGCACGGCCTACTTCGGGCTCCAGCAGGTCCGCTGGCCGCCGACCAACATCGCCGGATCCCCCGGGGAGGCCCTGTCGCGGCTGTTCACGCTGCCAGGCGCGCGGTACAGCGCCCCGGAGTTCAGCTGGAAGTTCGAGGTTTCCCCGGCGGCCATCGGCTTTGTGGACAGCGGCAGCCTCGGAGCGCAGTTCCAGGGAGACCTCTTCGTGGGCGCCGCCCGCACGTTCCTGGAAGGCGGGCCCCTGTTCCACTTCAACCTGACCGGGAACCGCCGGAAGATCGCCGTTGACGATCCGCGGCTTGAGGACAGGGTCGCCGACAACAACCACAAGTTCGACATCACCGAGAGCGAGAGCCTGCTCATCGGGACGGACTTCGGGATCGTGACCGACATCGAGACGGGGCCGAACGGCAACCTCTTCGTGGTCTCCCTGTCGCAGGGCGCGATCCACGAGATCGCCCGGCGGTAGGCCGTTTCACGATAGGCTCGACGCTCTCGCGAGTGGGGCAAACTGGAAGGAGGGGAAGAATGCGCAGGATGCGCAGGATGATCGTGCTCGTTGTCATGCTCGCGCTGGCGCTGCTGGCGCTGGCGCTGGTGCCGTCGGCCTCGGCCGGCGACAACTTCGTAGCCACGCTCTCCGGCGGCGAGGAGGTCCCGGCGCGGGACACCCAGGCCGTGGGGGTGGCGAAGTTCAAGCTCCGCGAGGACGGGGCGGCGCTGCTGTTCAAGGTCAACGTGGCCAACATCGACAACGTCTTCGCGGCCCACATCCACTGCGGTGCCGTCGGGGTCAACGGCCCCGTTGGCGTCACCCTGTTCATGGGGGCTCCCGCGGGGGGGGCCGTGAACGGGACGCTGTCTGAGGGAACGATCACCGCTCCCGACCCCGGCAACGGGTGCGGCTGGACCGACCTGGCGGCGGTCCTCGCCGCGATGCAGAGCGGCAACACCTACGTCAACGCGCACACCAACGACGGGGTGGCGCCGCCAAACACCGGTCCCGGGGACTTCCCCGGAGGGGAGATCCGCGGCCAGGTACGGTAGGGACCCCAGGGGAAGTGGCAGAGGGCCCAGCCGGGCCCTCTGCCATCCGGTCCGGCAGCCCTTAGGAGATCGCCTGCGACGATCGGCCGGCAGACAGAGCCTGCCAGCGGGCCATCCGCCCTCCGTCGCTGGCGACCACCTCGCCGCGCTCCAGGACCGATCCCTGCCGCCGCCACGTTCGGCCATCGGCGTCGGTGAAGACCAGCTCCACTCTCGCCTTGGCGTCGTCCTCCGGCCAGCTCCCGCGCACCGACGCCGGCAGCTCGGCGGACTTTCCGGGCGGCAGCAAGCCGAGAACGCACGACCCCTCGCTGACGCTCTGGCCGGGATGCTGCGGCTCAACGACCGCGAGCAGCTCCCAGATCGGAGCGTCGCTCCTGTTCTCGACGTGGACCAGGTAGGCGGAGCGGTTCGCGTCCAGGCCGCGCGCCCACGCGAACACCCTGCTGGCTTGGACGCGCTCTCGCTCCTCGCGCTGCCGCTCCTCCGCCCTGCGTTGGTCCTCGCGTCTGACCCAGATGTCGTAGGCCGCAGCGCCAGCGCCGACCAGAGCTGCCGCCGCCGAGACGACTGCCGCTCCGTCAGCCACGATGCACACCTCATCTCCTCGCGCTCCTCCAGGTCGCGCATCATCCCGCACCCCCTCGATTCGGGGCGAATCGTTACGTCGACCCCGCCCGTGCGGGTGGCCGTACGCCTTGGTCAGCGGCGCCGACCAGCCCACTGGTCGGCGCCGCGCAGCTGCGCGCGGCGAAGCGGTCGAAGCGGTAGAGGTCGCCGATGGCGACAACGGAGTCGAGCTGCTTCGCGACGGGTTCGATCCACACCCGCACTTCCTCGCGGGTATGGCGGGCGAGCGGCAGGTGATCGCGGCTGAGAATGCCGGCGGCCTCGCTGCTGGCGATCTGGCGGCCGCATTGGCACGGGTTGGCTGGGTCGATGAGACCGCATCGGTTGTCGATCACCTGCCGCAGGGTGCGCCGTGCTCTCGAGACGCGCTGCCGGAACGCCTCGCGGGTGCAGTCGAGGATCTCGGCACCGTCGGTGTCGGTCAGCCCGAGCACGTCGGCGAGCAGGTAGGCGGCGCGCTGCGGTCGCGAGAGGCACAGCAGCATGCCGTAGGTGCAGCTGATCCGGAGCTGGCTCCACTTTTCGACGAGTTTGGACATTACGTCTAGGCCGAGGCGAAGATCAGTGTCGGTTAGAAGCGACCACACCTGTGGATCGCCGGAGGTCTGGAACGATCGGACGCGTTACCTGCCATGCCCCTTGCTCTGGTAGCTGTGAGTGACGCCGGTCGAGGGCGTCGTGGCCGCAGCACGTCCGCTCATGCCGAGAAGAGGACGTCAGGCGGGCTGCTGCTGGCCGTTAGGGAACCTTGGCGAATCGCATCTGGGCGGGCCGGCTTTGGCGTCGTTCTAGTCATGTCAGGGATCTCGCGCGTAGGTGCGCGCGTTCGCCCTGTCGGCCGAAGAGGCTGAGGACCTCGACGGGTACAGTGTCGGCGCTGCCGAACCAGTGCGGCACGCGGGTGTCGAACTCGGCAGCTTCGCCCGGGGTGAGCACGAGATCGTGATCGCCGAGTACCAGTCGGAGTCGCCCGCTGAGGACGTAGACCCATTCGTAGCCTTCATGGGTTTGCGGCTCGGGGATGACCGGCTGGCGGGCGGTGGGAATGATCAGCTTGTAGGCCTGTATGCCCCCGGCGCGGCGGGTCAGCGGCACCATGGTCATGCCGTTGCGGGTGACCGGGCGCAGGTGGACTCGGGGGTCGCCGGTTGGCGGTGCGCCGACGAGTTCGTCGATCTGGACCCCGTAGGCCCGGGCCAACGGCAGGAGTAGTTCCAGGGTGGGGCGGCGCTGGCCGGATTCCAGCCGGGACAGGGTGGAGACCGAGATGCCGGTCGTCGCGGACAGGTTGGCCAGCGTGGTCTCACGTTGCCGCCGTAGCGTACGCAGCCGGGGTCCGACAGCGGTGAGCACGCTGTCCAGGTTGTCGTCCACGGTCCTAGTTTGCCATAGCGGCAAGAATGTTTGCGCATCCGTGTTTGCGACCGCATGGTGGTCGTGGAGGTGGTCGCAATGACCCAGGAACTGGCAGAGCAGTTGACGCAGAGATTCGATGTCGCGGTGATCGGTGGCGGCGCCGCCGGCTTGAGCGCAGCGGTGGTGCTGGGACGGGCACGACGCTGCGTGATCGTGATCGACGCGGGATCGCCGCGCAACGCCCCCGCCGCCGGTGTGCACGGGTTCCTATCCCGCGACGGCATCAGCCCGGCCGAGCTGATCGAGACCGGCCGTAAGGAGGTCGACCACTACGGTGGCCTCGTGTTCCACGGCGAGGCCCGGACCGCGCACCGCACTGCGGACGGGTTCGACGTGACCCTCGACGACGGCAGTCTCATCACCGCCCGGCGGTTGCTGGTGACCACGGGGCTGGTCGACGAACTGCCCGACGTCACCGGTGTACGGCAACGGTGGGGCCGGGACGTGCTGCACTGCCCGTACTGCCACGGGTGGGAGATCCGCGACCAGCCCGTCGGCATCCTCGGCACCGGACCGTGGGCCGTCCACCTGACTTTGCTGTTCCGGCAGTGGACGTCCGACCTCGTGCTGTTCACACACACCGCAGCAGCCCTGACCGACGAGCAGGCCGAGCAGCTGGCCGCCCGCGGCATCCGAGTCGTCACCGGCATCGTGGACTCCCTCGAAGTGGTCGACGACCGCATCGCCGGGGTGCACCTGTCCGACGGCACGGTCATAGCCCGGCAGGCGGTGGTGGTCTCCCCACGGTTCGTGGCCTCCTCGCAGGTGTTGGCCACCCTCGGGCTTCACCCCACCACCCACCCGCTCGGCCTCGGAGAATTCATCGCTGCCAACCCCACCGGTCTGACCGAAGTCCCGGGTGTGTGGGTTGCCGGCAACGTCACCGACCTCACCGCACAGGTCGTCACCGCAGCCGCCGGTGGCGTGTCCGCGGCCGCTGCCATCAACGCCGATCTGATCGCCGAGGACACCCAACGCGCCGTCACCGGCTACCGGGATTCGCGCTCCCTGCCGTCGAGGTCGTAACTCTCCGTGCGCGTCGAACGCCGGCTCCTACTGGGGTGGAAGCTTATCGTCCTGCGGGCCGCGCTGGAGGCCCTCGCCGTTGCCGCGCCGGACTGGCTGGCCGAGACCTTCGAGGTGTCCGGCTGGGGTCTCTCTCCACGCCAAGGCACCGCCGACGAGGCGGTGATCGGGTAGACGTTGGGATGTCCTGAAGCCGGTCCCCGAGGAGTCGGCGAACCCCAACCCGATGTTCTGCAGCGGTGGCCTCGGTGGCGCCGCTGGGTGTCACGGCGGCGGCTTGATGGCGAAGGTGATCCCGGTCTCGCGCTCCGAGACCTCCCAGAGGGCGGCCATGGCATCCCGGTTCCGGGAGCGACCGAACAGCGGCCGGCGCACCGGCGCACCCCAGTTCACCCAACGCGGCGTGTACAGGGCGCCGCCGACGGCGCCCGGGTCGGTGGCCGCTCGCAGCAGCGCGAGGGCACCTCGGGCCGGCGTCATCCCCAACCGTCGGACGGCGGCGTGGAAGAACCGCTGGCTGCGGCCGCCGCCGCTCTCGCGCACGCTCCGCGCCTGCAGGTCGGTGTTGGTGAACCCCGGGTGCACGACGATGCTCCTGGCCGGCACGCCCGCCGCGCGGAACCGCCGGTCCAGCTCGAGCGCGAAGTGCACGTTCGCGAGCTTCGACTGCCCGTAGGCCCGCCAGGGGTCGTAGCGGCCTGTGAGGTGGGGGTTGTCGGGGTCGAGGGCGCGCCCGGCGTGCCGGCCGGTGCTGGTGACCGAGACGACGCGAGCGCCGGGGCTGCGGAGCAGTGCCGGTAGGAGCTGGGCGGTGAGCGCGAAGTGGCCGAGATGGTTCACGGCGAGCTGCATCTCAAACCCGTCCTCGCTGCGCCGCTCGGGGATGCCCATCACGCCCGCGTTGTTGACCAGGAGGTCGATCCTGGGATGGTCGGCGAGGATCCGCGCGGCGGCCTCGCGCACCGAGGCCAGCGACGCCAGGTCGAGCGGCTGCAGCTCCAGCGAGGCGTCCGGGATCTCGCCGCGGATCGACGCGCGAGCCGCCTCCGCCTTCGCCTGGTCGCGCACCGCCGTCACGACGTGGCCGCCCTTCCGCGCGAGCTCCCTGGCGACCTCGAGCCCGAGCCCGCCGTTCGCGCCGGTCACCACGGCGACCCTGCGCGACTGATCGGGGATGTCCGCGGTGGTCCAGGCCATGCTCCATGCTACGTCGACGGCTCGCGGAAGCGGATCAGCTCCTCTCGGTGAGCCGCCGGGCACGCTGATCAACAGCACGAGACCGACGCTCGGGGGGTTAGAGCTTGTACTCGCCGCCGAAGAGCCGCCTCGAAGGGCCGCGTAGGTCACGCGACGGCCGAACAACCCGCAAGCGGGGCCGTCGCCGGGGCGGAGGCGTCCACCGTTCCTGAAGACGCTTGGTGCGCACCGCCGCTACCTGGCCGCAGAGATCCGCCAGCTGGCCGACGACCTGCAGGTACGGCCGGCGGGCTGAGCGGTCAGTTCCTCCGCCTGGTTCTGTGGCACGTCGCGGCCTTGGCCGTAGGGTGCGGATATTCGGTCAGCGCCTGATGAACGCCTTTACGCAGCCTGATGAACGCCTTTACGCACCCTTCAGGATCGGCGCGATCGCGAACCCCTCCGAGGACGCCATCGGGGACGACCCCGGGGTAGCACGCCGTCGGCGAGACGACTACGCTGCGCGCGCGTGTCGTGTATGTCCCATCGCTTCCGGAGGGGTTCTTGTGACCGACAGCTCGTCCACCCCCAGCTACGAACCGTCGTCGACGAAGCTCGACACGGGCGTGCCGCATTCGGCTCGGCTGTGGAACTACTAGCTGGGTGGCAAGGACAACTTCCCCGCCGACCGCGAGGTCGCAGACCAGATCCTGGCGATGGTGCCGGAGATGGTCACATCGGCCCGCGCCGACCGGGAGTTCCTCAGCCGGGTGGTGCGGCACCTGGCCGGTGTGGAGGGCATCCGCCAGTTCCTCGACATCGGCACCGGCCTGCCGACCGCCGACAACACCCACGAGGTCGCCCAACGGGTGGAACCGTCCAGCCGGATCGTCTACGTCGACAACGACCCGATGGTGCTGGTCCACGCCCGTGCCCTGCTCACCAGCGACCCGCGGGGCGCCACCGCCTACATCGACGCCGACCTGCGGGAGCCCGACAAGATCCTCGACGCGGCCAGCCGGACGCTGGATTTCGACCAGCCGATCGCCATCATGCTGCTCGGGATCTTGAACTTCGTCCCGGACAACGACGAGGTGGCCGCGATCGTGCGCCGGCTCCTCGCCGTGGTGCCGCCGGGTAGCTTCCTGGCCATCTCCCACCCCACTACCGAGGTCAACGGCGAGGTCATGACCGAGGCGCTGCGGCTGTGGAACGAGGGACCCGCGGCGAAGATGGTGCTGCGTACCCGTGACGAGCTCGTGCCGTTCTTCGACGGGCTGGAGCTGCTCGATCCGGGCGTAGTGAGCTGCTCGCAGTGGCGGCCGGACCCGCAGACCAGCAGCGTGTCGGTCGAGGTCGCGCACTACGGCGGGGTCGCACGCAAACGCTGAAGGTGCACCATGCGCACCCCGGGGGCCGGTCAGCGGGGCATCCCAGCGTGCCAAGATCCGCACGCCGCAATCTCCGCACTCGAGCGCGCTTACGAGCAGCCTTCCGGCTGCGGAGCGTTGCGCCGTCTCGACGAGGCGGCTCGTGAACTGCGCAAGCTCGGTCGCGCTGTGCCCCGCGCGGGCCGCGGGCGGCGGGCGGACTCGCCTGCCCTCGGGCTCACCGCGCGCGAGCTCGAGGTGCTGGAGCACGTCGCCGCCTTGATCGTGGGAATTGAACTGATCGGAAGGGTCTCATGCGCGCGGTGTGGTTGAGGGAATTCGGCGGGCCGGAGGTGCTCGTCGCGGCGGACGCGCCGGATCCGGTGGCCGGGCCCGGGCAGGCGTTGATCGAGGTGGCGTTCGCCAACATCACCTTCGTGGAGACCCAGTTCCGCGCGAGCGGTGTCGGGCCGTTCAAGGCGGTGTTGCCGATGATCCTGGGCAACGGCGTTGGCGGTGTGGTCACGTCGGTTGGTGCGGGAGCCGACGAGGGACTGGTCGGCAAGCGGGTGGTCAGCAGCACCGGCGGTTCGGGCGGCTATGCCGAGCGTGCTGCGGTGGATGCCGGCGGACTCGTCGAGGTGCCAGACGGTGTAGAGCTCGACAGCGCGGTAGCGCTGCTGGCCGATGGGCGCACGGCGACGTTGCTGGTCCGAGCGGTCGGATTGCGCGGCGGGGAACGGGTACTGGTTGAAGCGGCGGCGGGCGGTGTGGGCACGTTGCTGGTTCAGCTCGCGCGGGCTGCCGGCGCCAGGGTCGTCGCGGCGGCTGGCGGCGCACGCAAGGTCGAGCTGGCGCGCGACCTGGGTGCCGACGTGGTGGTCGATTACCGGGAGCCGGGTTGGACGCAGCGGGTCCGTGAGGCCGTCGGCGGGGTGGACGTCGTGTTCGACGGGGTCGGCGGCGCCATCGGTCGATCGGCGTTCGAGCTGCTCGACCGTGGTGGGCGGATGCTCAGTTTCGGGCTCGCGAGCGGCCAGTGGGCCGACATCTCCGACGAGGCCGCCGCGGATCGTGGGGTGACGGTGGTGCGCGGGCTGCCGGCGACGCCGGAGGAGCTGCGCGCGTTCACCGAGAGCGCGCTGGCCGAGGCGGCGGCTGGCCGGTTGCGTCCGGTGATCGGGCAGCGGTTCCCGCTGGACCGGGCGGCCGACGCGCATGCGGCCATCCAGTCGCGGGCCACCGTGGGCAAGACCCTGCTCGAGGTGCGGTGATGGGCCTCGGCCGGAAGTACTTGTCCTGGTCGTAGAGGGCGGCAGTCCGCCCGGTCTCCTCCGGGGTGAGCAGCTGCGGCGTCAGCGCGCACCCGTACTCGTTGACCTCCCCGGTGATGCGGTCCCAGTCGCCGCCGTCGACGCGGTCCTTCCACGGGCTCGACTGGTTGGCGTCCTTGCTCTTCATCGGGGTCTTGGCCCTCGGCTTCGCGGTGGTTGTGGTGGTCATGCCGCCTCCAGTCTCAGAAGGGTTTGCTTGGCTGCCGGCCCACCGAGGTAGCCGCCGAAGGAGCCGTCGGAGCGGACGACGCGATGGCAGGGCACAACGACGGGCAGAGGGTTGGTCGCACAGGCCGTGCCGACCGCGCGAACGGCCTTGGGGTGGCCCGCCGCGGCGGCGACGGCCGCGTAGCTGGCGGTGTGACCGTAGGCGATGTCGGGCAGGTGGTTGAGCACCATGCGGCGGAAGCCTTTCGACAGGCTGAAGTCCAGCGGCAGGTCGAAGCCGTGACGCAGGCCGGCGAAGTACTCGTCGATCTCGCGCGCGGCGGCGTCCAGCCGCTTGGGGGCGTTCAGGATCCGCGGGCTGATCCGCGCGGCAAGGGTTGCCAGGACCTTGTCGTGGCCTTCGGTCTCGTAGGCGACTCGGACCAGCCCCTTCTCGGTCGCCGCGAGCAGCAGCGTCCCGACGGGCGTGTCGAGCGTGCGGTAGGCCACGTCGAGGATGCCTTGTGCGTCCGCGCTGTCGGCCAGGCGGTCGTGCAGAAGGCGGAGCTCTGCCTCGGTGGCGTCGGGGTAGGCCTCGAACAGGTCTCTGACTTCCGGGGGATAGTCGGTGGTCATCGGGTTTTTCCTTTCAGGACTGTGGTACCCGAATGGCTCTTCCGCAGGTTGGCGATGCCGTCGGCGGCCGACCTGCGGGCGGCGTCGGTGGTGCCGCCGATGACGGCGGCGACGTCCCGGTAGGGCATCCCTGCCAGGTAGTGGTAGGCGACGGCCTCCCGTTGCCTGCGTGGGAGGGCGGCGAGGGCCGCGCTGAGGTCGAGGTCGCGCCCGTCCGTCCGCTGCGCGGAGGGACGCTCGGGGACGTCAGCGACGGGGATCGCGCGGCGCGCTGCCGCGCGGGTGACGTCGATTGCCTTGCGGTGCGCGATCGTCACCAGCCATGCTTCGACATTCGCGTCGTCGGGGAGCTCCGGGTACGCCTTGAGGGCGGCCAGGAACGTCTCGGCCCACGCGTCGTCGGCGTCGGCCGGGCCGAGGACGGCCCTGCACACGCGCTGGACGGTCGCGCCGTGGGCGGCGACGACGGCCTCGAATGGCTGCTTCCCTGTCACACTGTGTAAACGGCTGGGAGCGGTGGAACGTGAGATGGTCGGTCAGAAGCGTTTCGTGGATCTCACCGCGGCCGACTCTTCCAGGTCGAGGAGGTACCTCTTGCGCGTCAGCCCGCCGGCGTAGCCGGTGAGCCTGCCGTCTTTGCCGACGACGCGGTGACAGGGCACGAGCACGCACAGCGGGTTGCGTCCGACGGCCGCGCCGACGTCCTTGGCGAGTGCCGGGTCGCCGAGCTCGCGGGCGAGGTCGCCGTAGGTGGCGGTCTGCCCGTACGGGATGCGGTCGATCAGGTCCCAGACGCGGTGCTGGAACTCGTCCCCGCGGGCGTCGAGCGGGAGGTCGAAGCGTTGCCGGTCGCCGGCGAAGTACTCGGCGAGCTGGTGTTTGGCCTCGTCGAATCCCGCGTCGGTACGGGGGCCGAAGGTGGCGGGGTCTGGCTTGTACCAGTGGTGCAGGAAGTACAAGCCGATCAGCCTGCCGTCCTCGGCAACGAGGGTGAGCTCGCCGATCGGCGAGTCGACGGTGGTGTTGGCGGCGACCATCGTGGTTTCTCCTTGTCCTTGTGTCCCGTTGTCCTTGTGTCCCGTTGTCCTGGTGTCCCGTTGTCCTGGTGTCCCGCCTCGTAGACGGCTGGGGCCGCAGGGACGTGAGGTCAGGCCTCGCCGCTGCCGACCGGACCGGCGAAGATCCCGGTCTGCAGCGAGGAAACCCGGGTCTCGCCGTCGAACTCAGGACACCATGGCTGCTGGTCGGCCTCGATGGGTCGCCGACTGCAGCAGTTCCTTCATGCGGTCCAGGTCGGTGTGCAGGGCTGCTGGTTGGCAGCGTCTGGCCCCCACCCGAGGGGTTGGGGTGGGACGCTCAATGTGCCCCGGTGACGAGCTGGCTGATCTGGGTCGCGGTGGTGAAGTCGGCGGTGAGCCGGTTCTTGGTCAACGCGAACGCGATCCCGGTGGCGGTGTCGGCGTAGGCGAAGCTCCCGCCGGCGCCGCCCACGCCGAACGCGGTTGGCGTGTCCTGCGCGGTGGAGCCGGGAAGGCCGATGGAGTACCCCAGTCCCCACGCGGACGGCATCCCGAAGACTTCGTCGACGCCGCTGGTCGCCACGGCCGTTGCCTCGCGCAGCCGTTGGGGCGAGATCAGCCGGACGCCGTCCACCTCGTCGAGCAGCGCGGCATACATGCGTGCGATGGCCCGGGCGGAGGTCTTGCCGCCCGCGGGGATGTCGGCTGCGAGGATGTCGGTACGGTTGCCCAGCTGGGCAGTCGGGAACAGCGTCAGCGGCCCAGCCTTGAACATCGGCAGGTCAGGCGGCATTTCCGGCATCATGTCGGCGGCGCCGGGTGTATCCTCCAACCGAGCCAGCCGGTGGTGTTCTGACGCCGGCATGCCGAAGTAGAGCTCGTCGGCCACGCCCAACGGCCCGGCAACGTCCTCCCGAAGGACCTGCGAGATCGGCTTGCCGGTGGTGCGGCGAACGATCTCCCCGACGATGTAGCCGAAGGTGTAGGCGTGATACCCAACCTTGGTGCCGGGCTCCCACCACAGCTCGGCATCGGCGATCGCCGCGCACATCTTGTCCCAGTCGCACAGGTCCTCCGGCGTGGTGTCCAGCGGGATGCCTGGCACACCGGCCGAATGGTTCAGGACGTGCCGCACGGTCACGGCGTGCTTGCCGTGGGCGCCGAACTCCGGCCACAGCTCCACGACCGGCGTGTCGTACCCGAACAGGCCCCGCTCGGCGAGGACGTGTGCCACGGTCGAGGCCGCGCCCTTGCCGATCGAGAAGTTGTAGAACGGGGTGTCGGAGGTGACCGGACGTCCGGTAGCCGGGTCGGCGACGCCCGCGACGGCGTCGACCACCTGCTCGCCGCGCCGGTGGACGGCGACCTGGACACCTCGCTCGGTTCCGGACTCGACCACCTGGTCGATGGCCTCCTGAACCAGCTGCTGGACTTCGCTCATGACCGTCTCCTTCGTGAAGGTGGGCGACCGTACAGTAGACCTGGCTTCGGACAAGAACTCATCGCTCGGCCGCCCAGGCAGCTGCATCGTGCTCGAGCCCGTTCCTACGGGAGGGCCAGAGGATGTGGCTTCTTAGCCGTTTGAGCTGCGGAAACGCAGAAATGGCAGCACACTGTCCGGCAGTCCCCGTGTTACTTGACCGGCTCTAGGACTGGGGTGGTTGGTCCGACGCTGGTTCTTGTGGCGTGTGGCCGGCGCCGAGCGCGGACGTCAGCGCTGGATGTAGGAGGCCAGGCCGCGGATGATGACCTCGAGTCCCAGCTCGAATCGTTCGTCCGGGCCGCCGCTGAACAGCTCGTCCAGGGTCGCGTGCACGTTGGGGAACCGGTCTGCCGGCAGGGACTCGTAGTAGCCGCGGAACATCGCCAGGATCTCCTCGGGTGGGAGGTCCTCGCCGGTCGGCGAGGGCAGGGCCAAGCTCTCTTCGTAGGCGGAGGCGCCCAGGTACAGGCCCCCGAGGTCGCCGGCGTAGGCGGCGATGCGGTCGGGGATCCCCGCGCCGCGGAGCAGGGCCAGCAGCCACTCGGTCCACCGGACAAGGTTGGGACCCACGGGGATGCGGCCCAGGGTGAGCCCGGCGACGCCCGGGTAGCGCTGGAAGACCCGCCGGGCCTGGACCATCCACTCCTTGAGCTGCTCCTCCCACCGTGCGGGGTCCGGCGGGGGGACCTGGATCTCGCTGACCACCCGGTCGACCAGCAGGTTGATCAGCTCGTCTTTGCTGGTGACGTGCCAGTAGAGCGAGGCCGGGCCGGTCCCGAGCTCCTCGGCGACCCGACGCATGCTGAGCCCGTCGGCCCCCTCGCGCTCCAGGACCCGGAGCGCCGCGTCCACGATGGCCTCCCGGGTGAGTGGGGCCCGGGTCGGACGCTCACGCGGCGCGGCCTTCCAGGGCGGCTCTGGGACCGATCGGTCCGGGCTGGTCTCCATGGCGAACATCGTATCAGAGACGAACATCGTTCCGAACTCGAACAGCGTTTGACAACCGAGCTCAGTTCGCGCATACTCGAACGATGTTCCAAGCCTGGAAGCGTGTTCGACCCTCGGGTCGAACGGACAGAGGAGGACGGCATGACCAACGAGATGCGGCTCCGGGAGACGGTCACGGAGCTGGGAGCCCAGCAGTTCTCGGCTCCCCGCGGGTCGCTGCGCAGGGCGGAAAGGAAGCGAGACAGCATGACCCCGACCATCGAGGCCGTGGGCCTCCGCAAGCGGTTCGGCAAGACCGCCGCCCTCGACGGGCTGGACCTGGTCGCCGAGCCGGGGCAGGTCCTGGCCGTGCTCGGCCCCAACGGGGCCGGGAAGACGACCTTCGTCCGCACCGTGGCCACCCTGCTGCGCCCGGACGCCGGCGAGCTGCGCGTCGCCGGCCACGACGTGCGCCGCGAGCCCCAAGCGGTGCGGCGCAGCATCGGCCTGGCCGGGCAGTCCGCCGCGGTGGAGCCGGCCATGACCGGACGGGAGAACCTGGAGCTGGTGGCCCGCCTGTTCGGCCAGGACGCGCGGTCGGCTCGGGCCAACAGCGCCAGGGTGCTCGAGCAGCTCGGCCTGGCCGACGTGGCCGGCCGGCTGGCACGGACCTACTCGGGCGGCATGCGGCGCAAGCTCGACCTGGGGGCGAGCCTGGTCGGCGCGCCGCGGCTGCTGCTGCTCGACGAGCCGACCACCGGGCTGGACCCCCGCAGCCGCATCGAGCTGTGGGACGCCATCCGCGCCCTGGTCGAGCGGGGGACCGACGTCCTGCTCACCACCCAGTACCTGGACGAGGCCGACCACCTGGCCGGCCGGATCGTGATCATCGACCACGGCCGGGCCGTCGCGGCCGGCACGCCCACCGAGCTCAAGCAGCGGGCGGGCCGCAACGTGATCGAGGTCCACGTGCGCGACCGGACCGACCTGGCCACGGTGGCCGCCGCCCTGGCCGCTGTGGACCATGGCGAGGCGCAGGTCGAGGAGGCCACCCGCCGGGTCAGCGTCGCGGTCGAGGCCGGCACCGACCGGCTCCGGGACGCACTGCAGTCGCTGGATGCGATTGGGACCGATGTCGACGACATCTCCCTGCGTCCCCCGACCCTTGACGAGGTCTTCCTGGCGCTGACCGGCCAGCCCCTCGAGCAAGCACCCGACAACGCCGCCGGCCACACGGCGGCCTGAGACTGCCACAGGAGACCGACATGGCAACCGTCGCACCACCCATCCAACCCTCGGCCACGCTGCCGGCCAGCACGCTCGGGATCGCCAAGCGAGGCCTGCTGAAGTTCCTCCGCACCCCCCAGCTGGTGGTCCTCGGCACCATCCAGGGCGCCATGTTCCTGCTGATCTTCCGCTACGTGTTCGGCGGGGCGATCGGGGCGGGCGGCCTTGCCTACGTCGACTTCCTCGTGCCCGGGTTCATCACCACCGGCATCCTGTTCTCCGGCATGGGCGCCGCCACCGGGGCGGCCGAGGACCTCGAGCAGGGATTCGTCGACCGGCTCCGGTCCCTGCCCATCCCAAGAAGCGCCGTGCTGGCCGGACGGGCGCTGGCCGACACCGCCATGCAGGTGTGGGGCCTGGCCATCACCACGGCCATCGGCTTCGCCGTGGGCTTCCGCATCCACGGCTCGGTGCCGGACGCGCTGGCCGCCTTCGGGCTGCTGCTGGTGCTGGGGTTCGCGTTCGAGTGGCTGTTCATCACCCTCGGGCTGTTCGCCGGCAACGCCCAAGCCGCCCAGGGGCTGGCGTTGCTGGTCTTCCCGCTGACGTTCGTGTCCAGCGCCTACGTCCCGGTCGAGACGATGCCAGGATGGCTCCAGACCATCGCCGAGAACCAGCCGATCACGGTGATGGTGGACGCGGTCCGCGCGCTCACCCAGGGCCCGGCCGCGGAAGCCCTGCTCGGCCACGGCGCCGGCTTCTACGTGGTCTGGTCGCTGCTGTGGGCAGCCGGCATCGTGGCGGTCTTCGCCCCCCTGGCCGTGGCACGCTACCGGCGAGGCTGACACAGCGGCGGCGCGCCGCACCAGCGCGCCGAGGCCTGCGGCGCCAGCTCCATGCCGCAGGCCCTCTGGCGTTCACACGAAGGCGCTGATGCCGGTGATGGCGCGGCCGACGATCAGCGTGTTCATCTCGCGGGTGCCTTCATAGGAGTAGATGGCCTCGGCGTCGGCGACGAACCGGCCGACGTGGTGCTCGAGCAGGATGCCGTTGCCGCCCAGCAGCTCCCGGGCATACCCGACCGTCTCGCGCATGCGCACGGTGCAAAACGCCTTCGCCAACGAGGCGTGCTCGTCCCTGGCCAGCCCCGCGGCCTGCAGCTGTGACAGCCGGGCGCACAGCGCCGCCGAGGCGGTGATGTTGCCCAGCATCCGCACCAGCAGGTCCTGGACCAGCTGGAACCCGGCGATGGGCCGGCCGAACTGCTCGCGCTCGACGGCGTAGGCCAGGGCGTGCTCGTAGGCGCCGCGGGCGCAGCCGACCGCCATCCAGGCCACCCCCGCCCGGGTCATCCGCAGCACCTGGGCGGTGTCGCGGAAGGAGGTGGCCTGCTGCAGCCGGTTGGCCTCGGCGACCCGCACGCCGTCCAGGGTGATGCGGGCGTTTTGCACCACCCGCAGCGCGATCTTGTCCTTGAGATCCTCGGTCGCAAACCCGGGCGTGCCTGCCTCGACGACAAACCCCTTGACCTGGCCGTCTGCGACGTCCCTGGCCCAGATGACGGTGAGGTCGGCGAAGCTGGCGTTGCCGATCCACTTTTTGCGCCCGTCCAGCACCCAGGTGTCGCCGTCGCGGCGGGCGGTGGTCGCAAGGCCACGCGACGCGCCCGAGCCGACCTCGGGCTCGGTGAGCCCGAACGCGCCGATCTTGTCCATGCGGGCCATGGCCGGCAGCCAGCGCTGTCGCTGCTCCTCCGAGCCGCATACATAGATCGAGCCCATCGCCAGGCCGCTGTGGACGCCGTTGAAGGTCGCGATCGACGGGTCGGTGCGGGCCAGCTCCATTGCGACCATGCCGTCCAGCAGCGGGCTTTTGCCCCCACAGCCGTAGCCGCGGTACGGAAGTCCGGCGATGCCCAGCTCGGCCAGGCCGGGCACGAGCTCGTGGGGGAACTTCGCCCTGGTCCAGTAGCGGTTGATGATCGGCTCCACCTCCTTTTCCATGAAGGTCCGCACGCGGTGCAGCAGCGCGCGGTCCTGGTCGTCGAGCAGCAGCTCCAGGGCGTAGAAGTCGGCGTCGGCGGGCGGGTCGGTCGGCATGGGAGACCACCTCCTCGGCGGGCATAGTCAGGGAGCAGCGTCGACGCTGCGGTGGTCGCGGCGCAAGAACCGGTCCACCACCGGGGCGAGCTCGGCCGCCTCGGTAACCAGGCCGAGGTGGCCGCCGTGGTAGACGTGCAGCTGGGCGTCGGGCAGCAGGCGCCCCATGATGCGGGCGTTGACCAGCGGGACGATCGGGTCGTCGTCGCCGGCCAGCAGCAGCGTCGGCTGCCCGATCCAGGGCAGCAACGGCAGGCTGGTCCAGCCGGCAGCGGCGACCAGCTGGTAGAGGTAGCCGCGCCGCGGGCCAACGCGGGTCTGGCCGTGCAGCAGCGCTCGCGCCCGGGCCGGGTCTGAGCGTATGGTCCCGCCGTAGATGCCGGCGGCGATGCGCTGGTGGTAGTCGGGGTCCAGGTACCGGCGGGGCGTGGCCAGCCGCGCCAGGACCGTCGGCCGGCCCGGCACCATCAGCATGCCCGTGCCGGTGGCGGCCAGGACCAGCCGTCGGCAGCGGCGGCGCTGGCACAGCGCGAACTGCTGGGCCAGGCCACCACCCCAGGAGACGCCCAGCAGGTCCACGACCGGGTGGCCGAGCTGGTCGAGGAGGCGGGCAAGCAGCCGCGCCAGTGCCGGCAGCCGGTAGGGGACCCTCGGCAACGGTGAGCCACCCACGCCAGGGACGTCGAAGCGAACCACCTCGATCGAGGGGTCGAGGGCGTCGACGAACGGCTGCAGCAGCTCCAGGCTGGCACCGATGCCGTTGGCCAGCACCAGCGGGGTGCGGGTCCCGTCGCCGCGACGAACCGCCACCCGCACGTGCTGGCCCCCAACCGCCACGGTGCGCACCGGCCCTTGCACGTCCGCGCCTCAACGGTCCAGGACGTAGGTGCCGGGGGCGGGGTCGACCGGGCGGAAGCCGGCGGCGCCCAGCCGCCGAGGTCGGGCCTTCTCCCCGCCGCCGCGCTGCTCGAGCCAGCGGACGTAGTCGGGCCACCACGATCCGCGCTCGGTGGTCGCCTGGCCCAGCCAGTCGGCGGGGTCCGGCGGGCTGTCCCCCGCGGTCCGGAAGCTGGACTTCTCGTTCCCGGGTGGGTTGACCATCGAGGCAACGTGGCCGCTGGTGGACAACACGAACCGGGAGCGGCCGCCGAGCAGCTGGGTGCTGCGGTAGCAGGACTGCCAGGGGCAGAGATGGTCGGCGATGCCGGCGACGACGTACGCGTCCACGTCGAGCTTGGCCAGGTCCACCGGCGAGCCGAGCATGCTGGCAGCGCCGGGGTGGGTGAGGGCGTTGTCGACGGCGAGCCGGACGAAGTCCCGGTGGAGCCCTGCGGGCATCCTGGTCGTGTCGGCGTTCCAGTACAGGATGTCGAACGGCGGCGGCGTGCGCCCCTGCAGGTAGTTGTTGACCCAGTAGTTCCAGATCAGGTCCCCGGGACGCAGCCAGGCGAACACCTCGGCCAGGGCGCGGCCGTCCAGGTAGCCGCGCGCCGCGGAGGCGGCGATGGCCGCCTGCGCGGTTGCCTCGTCAAGGGCGACGCCGGCCATCCCGGCCCGGGCCTGGTCGAGCACCGTCACCGCCAAGCTGAACCCGGCGACTCGGTCTTGCCGCCCCGTGGCGCTCAGGTATGCCAGCACCATCGCCGCGAGGATCCCGCCAGAGCACAGCCCCAGCAGCAGCGACCGGTCGGCGCGGCAGATCCGCTGCGTCGCTTCCTGTGCCTCGACGATCGCCTGCCCGTAGGCGTCGGCGCCCCAGTCGCGGTGCCGGGCGTCGGGGTTGCGCCACGAGATGACGAGGACCTGCTGGCCGCTCCTGACGAGGTACTCGACGAGGCTGCGTCCGGGGGCGAGGTCGAGAATGTAGTACTTGTTGATCGTCGGCGGAACGATGAGCAAGGGCACGCGGCGCACCGTCGGCGTCTGCGGCTGGTACTGCAGCAGCTCGAACACCGGGGTGCGCAGCACGACCGCGCCGGGGGTCACCGCGAGGTTGGCGCCGACCTCGAACGCGTCGGCCTCCACCATGGATGGCACGCGTGGCGGCGTGGCCAGGTCGGCGGCCAGGTGCCGGGCACCGCGGATGACGCTGCCACCGCCGGAGTCGATGAGGTAGCTGTTCAGCGAGGGTGGAACGGTGTTGGCGCTGGTCTGCACAACACCACAGAGGCCGCGCGACCGCGCGTGCAGCGTGACGGTGACAAAGGGATCTCGTTTGACCCGGGACCGGTCAGCCCGCGCCGGGCGCGATG
>DASYUT010000174.1 GCA_036000965.1 Actinomycetes bacterium | reverse complement strand
CTTGTGGCGGCGGGCAGGCTCGCGGTGGAGGTCGGCTGGCGCGGCTCGTGGGAGCGGGCGGCCGAGGCGGCCGAGGCCCTGCGCGGGCGGCGGGTGCGCGGCAAGGCGGTCCTGGATGTGCGGTCCGCTGCCGGATAACCGCGACCAGTGAGAACCCGCCACACGCGGGACTGCGTCCGTGTCACGGGGAGACGCCAGAACGCCACGTGACGCGCGCGCCCAGCTCCGGCCGGGCGTGCAGGTACAGCGCGGTGAAGCGACTCCGCGATCGCGCCACGAACGCGCCCTGAACGGAACCGTGCAGCCTTCTCGTGGTTGGTAGCCCTGCTTCAGCGTCGCAGTAGTTGCTCGGCTCCCTGCGCGAGCTCGGCGACGACCTGCGCCGCCGGGGTGACTCGGGTGACCTGGCCGACGCCCTGGCCGGCATACAGGGCCATGGCCGCGACCGTGCCGGTGACCTCCCGGCTGGGCGTGCGGGCTGACAGCCGGGGCAGCGGCTCGGACTGCGGGCCGGCTCGGAGCATGCCGACCACGTCGCCCTCGAACGCCTCGGCGGCCTGGAGCGCCGAGCGCAGCACCCGGTGGGGCGCGTTCGGCCAGCCGACCGCAAACGCCTCGGTCAGCACGGTCGCTTCGCCGTCGGCGGCCAGCAGCGCCGCCACGTACTCGGGGTGGGCGCCCGATTCCGGGGTGGCCAGAAACCGGGTCCCGATCCGCACGCCGGCCGCGCCGGCGCCGAGCACGGCGGCCATCGAGCGGGCGCTGGCGATCCCCCCGGCGGCTAGCACCGGCACGGTGACCACGTCGAGCACGCCGGCCAGCAGTGGTAGCAGCGCCACCGTGCCGCGCACATGCCCGCCCGCCTCCACGCCCTGGGCGGCGACCAGGTCGCAGCCGGCGTCGACGGCGCGTTTGGCCTCGTCGACCGAGCCGACCTGCCAGCCGGCCAGCGCCCCACCGGCGTGCACGAGGTCGACCAGGGCGGGGTCGGGATCGGCCCAGAAGAACTCCACCAGCCGCGCCCGGCTGGCGGCCAGCTCGATCACGGCCCGGTCGCCTGGGCTGGGATTGTAGAGGGTGAAGTTGACGCCGAACGGCCCCGCCTGCGCCTGCTCGAGCCGGCCGATGCGGTCGGCCAGGGGGGCCGGGTCGGCGCGTTGCAGCATGCCGAGCCCGCCGGCCGTGCTGACCGCGATGGCCAGCTCCGGGGTCACCACCCCACCACCCATGGGGGCCAGTTGGATGGGGACCTGGCAGCCGACCAGGTCGGTGAAGGCCGTGCGCAGCATGCCGGGCAGTATGGCACGAGGGCAGGGTGCTGACGCACGGTGGTTGGCGCAGCGCACCGCAGCGCCCCGCGGCGCCCACCGCGCCTCTTGAGCGGGAGCCAGCGGGCTTGGGGACACTTGGGGCGGCCTGGTTCCGGCTCGTGGGCTGTCGTGCGGTAGGCCAGACGACTAGGCTGACCGCATGCGCCATACCCGGCTGTACCGTGACGGTGTGCTGGAGGCCAAGGACTTCCCGGCCGCCCAGATCTCCGAGTACCTCCAAGAGCCCGGCACGGTGGTGTGGCTGGACCTGTGCGAGCCCGACCAGGAGGACCTGCAGGTCGTCTCCGAGGAGTTCGGGCTGCACCCGCTGGCGGTCGAGGACGCCACCCAGCAGCACGAGCGGCCCAAGCTGGACCGCTACCGAGACCACGCCTTCCTCACCGCCTACGACGTCGGCCTCGACCCGGCCACCGGCAAGCTCACCACCAGCGAACTGGCCGCGTTCGTCACCCCCCGGGCGCTGATCACCGTCCGCAAGGACTCCGGGTTCGACATCGAGGGTGTGGTGGCCCGCTGGGACGGCTCGGCCGACCTCGCCGGCCACGGCGTCGGATTCTTGCTGTGGGGGCTGCTGGACTTCGTCGTCGACGGCCACTTCGCCACCGTGCAGCAACTCGACGAGGCCATCGAGGGCCTGGAGGACCTGCTGTTCGACGAGCGGCCCCACGGCGCCGAGGTGCAGCGCCGCTCGTTTGAGCTGCGCAAGTCGCTGGTGGTGCTGCGCCGGCTGGTGCTGCCCATGCGGGAGGTCGTCAACAGCCTGCTGCGCCGCGACCTCGGGCTGGTCGACCCGGCCATGGGCCCCTACTTCCAGGACGTCTACGACCATGTGCTGCGGGCGACGGAGTGGACCGAGTCGCTGCGTGACCTGGTCTCCACGATCCTTGAGACCAACCTCACGATCCAGGGCAACCGCATGAACGCGATCATGAAGAAGGTCACCAGCTGGGCGGCCATCATCGCGGTGCCGACCGCGGTGACCGGCTACTACGGCATGAACGTGCCCTACCCCGGGTACGGCCAGCCCTCCGGCGTCGTTACCTCCACCGTGCTGCTGGTGGTCCTGTCCGGCGGCCTGTACCTGCTTTTCAGGCGTCTGGACTGGCTCTGAACCCGCCAGCCCGGCGGAAATGTCGCCAGCGCTAGATCATGGTCGCGCTGTTGTCACGATCCGCTGCCGGAGGATGCAGCAGCCGTCACCAGATATTCCATCTGGTGACGGCTGCTGGACTGACACGGGGACTGACAGTAGCCATTCGCAGGGCACGTCGGCGCCGGTGGGCACGGCACGATGTGGCGTGCCCTGCTCACCCACCGAGGCGCTTGAGCTGGAGTTGATCGAGTGCCGGCCGGCTCGGCTCAGCCCGGGAGGAGCGGCGTGGCCGCGCCCAACTCGTCCAGCGACCGGCGCAGGCCGTCGGCGAACACGTCCAGGTCCGGGCAGCCGTCGGGGTCACTCTGGATCCCGATGTTGAGCTGGCCGTCATAGGACAACACGGCCACACTCAGCGGGACGTTGCCGGCTACCTGCACGACCGGGAACGCCTCCAGCAGGCGAGCGCCCAGCAGGTACAGGGGGATCTGGGGGCCGGGCACGTTGGTGACAAACAGGTCCACGATCCGCTGGTGGCGGCTGTAGCGGTTGAGAGCCCGGAGGATGGTCAGCGACCCGGCCGGCCGCAGGCTGGCCAGCATCTCCGGCCGACGCTTCCGCTCGGTGGTGGCCCGGGTGACGTGCCGCAGCCGCTGGACCGGGTCGGGCTCGCCTGACCCTCCCCGGCGCCTGTTCGGCTCGGCTCGACCCGACCTGGGGACACGTCCTGCTTGCAGCTAGAGCGAGGGCGGGTCCAGGACTTTCATGGAGAAGTAGCACTAGGCGACACCCTTCGGGAACACGCCCGCCGTCGTCCGAAGACGACGGCGGGCGTGCCGCTCCAGGGCCGCAGCGCCGGATCGCTACGAGGCGGTCGCGGTCACGATGTCAGTGCGGTTCGCCGGGTCTCCCGTCCCGATGGCGAAGAGCGGCCAGAAGGTGTTCCCGGTGCTGGACAGGCCCTCGTACTCGCCCACGAAGTACCCGAACGGTCCTCGGGCGAACGGCAGCTGCTCGACGTCGAACGAGGTGTCGGTCAGCCGGACCTCGTCACCCCAGGCACCGGCTTGGGCGCACGTCGTCGCGCCCGAGGGATGACAGTGGACCATCCAGTGGTCGGTCGGGACGCCGGGATCGGGCGTGTTGGACCGGAAGTCGTAGTAGGTCACGGCGATCGTCCCGTCGGCGGCCACGTGCACGGCCGGGACCCAGGCCTGTTCGTTGCCCGGGTCCGCGTTGGGCGGGGTCTGGCTGACCTTGATCGGATCGGACCAAGTGTCCCCGCCGTCCGTGGACATGGAGAAGGCGATCTGGTCCACCCCGCTGAACCGGGTGTCCTGCCAGGTAGCGTAGAGGTTGCCGTTGTTCGGATCGACGGCCACCTCGGGTACAAATCCCTCGGCCCGGATCGGCCGTCCTGTGTCCGGGTCGAAGGCGCCGATGAACCGGATCTTGTCGATCACCTGAGGCGCCGACCACGTCGCACCCTTGTCCGTCGAGCGCATCATGGCCAGGCTGGGGGCGGGCGGGTTGTTCCCCGACCCCTGGAACAGCGTGAACAGGTCGATCAGCTCCCCGGTGGGCCGGACCACGATCTGGTGGCCGATCGTGGACTGGTTCTTCTGCGGGGCGAAGATGGCCCGGGCCGGCTCCCACGTCGCGCCGCCGTCGGTGGTCCGGGAGAAGATGGCGTCACCCCGGAACGAGAAGGCGTGCTGGGCGTTGAAGTTGGCCCGGTCGCTGGGGAACCGAAGCCGGTCCCAGATCGCGTAGACGTAGTTGGGGTCGTTGGGGTCCGCGGTGATGGACTCCTTGTCGTTGAACAGGAACGGAGCCTCGTCGCTGGGGTCGCGGGCCAGCGTGGTGGGCTCGCTCCAGGTGTCCCCGCCGTTGGTCGACTTGCTGACCAGGACCGCCGTGGCCGGGTCGTTGACGAGGTTCACCGACAGGCTGATCTGATAGGCATCGCCGTTGGGGCTGAAGGTCACCCAGGGGTCCGAGGACCGCTCGTAGTTCCCCCCGTTGGCCTCGGTCCCGCCGGCGCAGGTGCTGAAGTGGGGGAACGTGGTGTCCCAGGTGACACCGCCATCATGGGTGACCGCCGTGAGCAGGCCCCTGGCCCCACCATTCGACCATCGGTCCTGCTGCCACACAGCGATGACGTTGTCCGGGTCGGTCGGGTTCACCTCGACCCAGGGCTCGACCTCGCTGTTGAGGAAGTTCACCCCGGGCTGCCCTGAGATATCGCAGGTGGCGAAGGGGCTGGATACGGACACGACCTTGAGTGGGCTGCGGGTGAACGGTCCGGCGGTCGATGGGGCCACCATGGCGAGCGTGAGCACACCCGCCAGGGCCAGCAGTCGGATCACTGTTCGTGAGCGCACAGGCGCCTCCCTCGCTCCAGGCCCCGTCTCGCCCTCCCTCGGCCGGGGCTGCGTGCAGGAGCCTACTGCGCGCAGGAGCCTGCATGGAAGCTGCAAGTCGTGCTTGCTGTCTCCTCGCTAGCCGGTTACCACGCTAATCGCTTCAGCATTGAACATCCAAGATGCCTCCTCTGCATTTGAAATTAGGGGGTTAGGGTCCCCGCGCAGCAACGTCCTGGCCAGGAAGAGCCTGCGCAGGTCCGTCATGCCCTCTCGCCGGCAGGGTTGTCGAGCGGGGGACCCTGTCGCCTTCGTTTACCGCTCATCAGAGAAGCACCGGGCTCGTAGCGTACTCGTGGCTACGGCGGTCGACGGTTTCCGGCAGGTCATGACCGCCGTATGTTCTTCCAACGGAGCTGCCCGCGTCGTTCGTCGGCGTACGCATGGCGCCAAGAGAGGCCGCCGGACAGGCCGTGCCGATACCGGCCAGGATCCCTTCGACCCGCAGCATTCATCCCTCTCGCCGGGGAGGCTCCGATGCTCAAGCTCGCACAGGCAATGCTCGGGTGGCAGGCACGTCTGCTGGCGGTGGTGATCGTCGTGACCACCTCGATGGCGCTGCTGGTCGCATACGCGCGACCGGCGGCCGCAGGTCCAAGCGTGCTCTACGTCGACAACGGTAACCCCAACTGCTCGGACAGCGGCCCTGGCACGTCCACGATCCCCTTCTGCACGATCGGCAAGGGCGCCTCGGTCGCGGTGGCCGGGCAGACGGTCCAGGTGGCCAGCGGCACCTACGCCGAGCTGGTGACCGTCAAGAACTCCGGCGCCGCCGGGTCGCCGATCGTGCTCACCGCGGCACCCGGTGCCAGCGTGACCGTCAACGGCATGGCCAACGGCTTCAAGGTCTCCGGCAAGACCTACGTCACCG
Organism: Actinomycetes bacterium; assembly: GCA_036000965.1. Lineage (NCBI taxonomy): Bacteria > Bacillati > Actinomycetota > Actinomycetes > Actinomycetes bacterium. Next base: position 2,174 of record DASYUT010000174.1, on the reverse strand, counting down.
TGCAAGGCTTCATGGTCAGCAGCACCACCAGCTATGGCATCTACGTCACCGGCTCGTCGAACGTCACCGTCAGCGGCAGCACCGTCAGCGGCACCGGCAGCCACGGGATCTACGTCACGAGTTCCTCGACGAACGTCACCGTCAGCGGCAACTCCGTCAGCAACACCACCGGCTACGGGATCTACGTCAACACCCTGTCGAACAGCACCGTCAGCGGCAACTCCGTCTCCGGCACCACCAACTACGGGATCTACGTCAACAGCTCGTCGAACATCACCGTCAACGGCAACGACGTCAGCGCCGCCGGCCAGCCGGTCCAGGGCTACACCAAGTACGGCATCAAGCTCGCCGGCTCGACCAGCTCGTTGGTGTCCGGCAACACCGCCCACAACAACAGCGACGCCGGCATCTTCCTCGACGCGGGCACCCACGGCGTCGAGGTCACCGGCAACCAGACCTACGGCAACGCCCGCGGCTACGCCCGCGCCGCGCCCGGCATCGACGTCCGCGGCTACAGCAACACCATTGACCGCAACGTCAGCCACGACAACGAGGACTCCGGCCTGCAATTCTACGCCGGCTCCCATGACAACCTCGTGGTCGACAACCTGACCTACAACAACGGCGACCACGGCATCGACAACCTCGGGGCCACCAATCAGACGATCATCTCCAACACCGTCTACAACAACGTGACGGCCGGCATCAACGTCGAGGGCAGCTCCACCGGCGCGACCGTGGAGAACAACATCAGCGTCGACAACGGCATCAACTCGCCCCGCACCCACAGCGACATCCGCGTGGACTCGACCTCGACCAGCGGGGCCACGGTCGACTACAACGTCGTCTACCTGACCACTCCGGACACCTTGTACGTGTGGGGGTCGACCAGCTACACCTCGCTCGCGGCCTTTCAGGCGGCCACCGGCCAGGAGGCGCACGGCGTCCAGGCCGACCCGCAGTGGGTGTCCACCGGCTCCGACTTCCACCTGCAGGGAAGCTCGCCCGCGATCGACTCGGCCAACTCCGGGGTGAGCGGCGAGACCAGCACCGACCTGGAGGGCAACGGCAGGGTGGACGACACGTCGGTCTCCGACACTGGCGCGGGCCCGCGGACCTACGACGACCGCGGAGCCTACGAGTACCAGCCGTGATGCCGAGGGCGGTTGCCTCACCGTGGGCGGCGAGGACGTCGAGCACCTGCCGCCGGGTCGGGTCGGCCAGCGCGACGAGCACGTCGTCGACGCGCTCCGCGGTCATCCCTGCGGCTGCTCCGTTGACCTCCGGAGGTGGTCGAGCACGCCCTCCCACGCCCCGGTGTTGTCCTCAGCCGCGTGCCGGCGCTCGTCCTCAGGCACGGCGAGAGCGGCGAAGCCGCGTTCCACCACGCGCAGCCGCGTTTTGGCGCCCTTGGGGATCAGGGTGAACTCCACGAGCGTGGCGTTGCCCTCGCGCGGCTGCTGGGGAGGGAACCGGATCGCCCAGCGGCAGGCGAGGTAGCGTTTCGGCTCGATCTTCTCGATGTGCATCGGGTAGTTGTCGTCTCCCGGGGCCTGGAAGACCATCCGGCCGCCTTCACGCAGATCGAACCCCGCCGGATCCCCTTCGCCGAGCCAGTGTTGTGGCGCGGTGATCGCCGCCCGGTGTTGCACGACACGCTGGGTGGTGATGAGCAGGCACACGATCGTGGTGACGCCTGTGGTGCGGTCTGCCACGTCGACTACCAGGCACTCTCCGATCGGCCGATCAACAGCTTCGTGACGCCCCCAGGCCCGGACCGTGCCCAGGCTATTGCCGCCGGGCCTCTCCCCCGGAGGGGGAAGCGGCCATCCCCCAAAGGGGGAGTCGGGGTTGCCCCCCGGCGGTGATGTGCCCGCAGCCGAGGCTTGGGAGCCTTCTGGGCAGAGGTCTGCGGCGCGGAGGCGCCCGCGGGCCGCCAGCGGAACCAAGGAGGCGCCATGGGCAGGTTGACCGGCGGCAGGGCTGCCGTCGGGGTTGGCCTGATGGTGCTGGTGCTGCTGGCCGGGCTGGCTGGGTGCTCGGCCTCGGGCGGCTCGGGCGCGGCGACCACCACCACCAGCGGGCAGCAGGCCGCCGCGGCGGTGTTGCGGGAGTTCGTGCGGTGCGCCCGGGCCAACGGCATGCCCAGCCTGCCCGACCTGCGGCTGGACAGC